>JAFDGZ010000021.1 GCA_019309045.1 Deltaproteobacteria bacterium
CCGCCTCTGGTATTCGTAGCCTTCATCGCCGGCATCGTGGGAAATAACAAGCTTGGCTTTCATCCCCAGCCTGCAAACCAGTTCGATGGCATGTTCAATACCCTTGCGGTGGACGATCCTGGTAGGCTGCAATATAAAGAGCTCGTCATCCTTTATTCCCAGGGCCTGCCGCACGTCAGAAGAATAATCATCTGGAGGTGGCGGGGGATTGTCGAAATCCATTATGTTCGGTGCAACCCGTGCTGAAATACCGGTGCGAAAAGAGAGCTGCTCATTTGCATAGGAATTGATCACCACATGACGAATTGATGGCAGGTTTGCAGGAAAGGCCATATTGAGGTAATCGGAGACACTGTTTATCAGGAAGCGGTCCCTTTCCCAGTAGAAGTCGTGATGATGAGCCACCGTGGTTATATTTGTTTCAGCTATCAGTTCCGTGAGAGCCAGACCGAGGGGAATATTCATCGGAATAGTCAGAGCATTTTCTACTAGAAGTAGACCTATGTCGAATTTTTCGATGAAATTGTAAAGGTGTTCTTTGAGCTTATAGGCAAGTCGATGTATCTGGCGAGTCACAGAGTGGTGACGTGTGGTTGTGCCGAAGCATTGCCTCTGGATATCCACTATCTCCGGGTGAGTGAAGTGAGCCTCCTCGGCCAGATATGACCTTTCTGGAGGCCGCTCCAGTTCTCCGGCAAAATAGAAGCAGGTGAAGCCATGCTTTTCGAAAACAGTGGCCCATTTTTCCGCCTCCAGGGAAACCCCGTCCGTTCCAGCAAGCCTGGTTGAAATTATTCCCCAGTGCGCCAGGTTGCGCTCATTATTCATTGCAGCCATTCATCCCTCCTCGAAGATTGTTGTATCTCGCCGCCTGTATTCGCCCGATGGCTCGAGCGGCTTTCCAGTGTATCACGCTTCCATTAATTTTCTGATTCCTATTAGACTTTTGCAGCATAAGCAGACGATCTGAACTGACTTCTCGATAATCAACCTCGAGATCCGCAGCCTCTACTCCTAACGATTCAGATCAATTATTTCGATACGGTGATTGGCTTCGGGATATTTCGGCGAAGGCCCGGTAGACAGCACCACGAGATTGCCCTGCAGCTCAGCCGACTGCAGCCAGTTGCGAGCGTACCCCTTCCAGTCGTCTGGCTGCTCCGGCTCGTGCACCGGCCAGATGCCATAAGAGAACATCAGCTGCTGACAAACCTTTTCCCTGGTGCTGACAGCTGCTATCCAGACTGGCAGCCTGAAACGGGTGATGCTCCTGGCTGTCGCACCACTGATGCTCGGCACCAGCACCAAGGCGGGTGCAACTCGGTCTATCAGAGTTTCTACACTCAGGGTAAGAAGGTCCCGCATGCTGAAATCGACTTTGCCGTCGAAGGTTCTGAGAATTTCGCGCACTTTGTGGCCTGGACGAGTCGGTTCGGTAGCTGCGGCAATCTTGGCCAGCATGGCAGCAGCATCAACCGGATATTTTCCCATGGCCGACTCTTCTGAGAGCATGACGCAGTCCGTGCCGTCGAGGATGGCATTGGCCACATCAGTGGCTTCTGCCCTGGTGGGACGCCGGTTGTCGGTCATGGACTCCAACATCTGCGTGGCGGTGATTACCGGCTTGCCCAGCAGGTTTGCCCGCCTGATGATCTCTTTTTGGGCAACAGCGATCCACTCTATGGGGATTTCCACCCCCAGGTCGCCGCGCGCCACCATGATCCCGTCCGCAGCGTCCAGGATGCCGTCCAAATGCTCGCGAGCGCTGGATCTTTCCAGCTTGGCAATGATGAACGGCTCGTGTCCGAGAGAGGCGGCTGCCTGGCGAACAGCACGTATGTCCGCCGCAGACTCTACAAATGACTGGCTTATCGCATCTACCCCCTTTTCCATGGCAAATCTCAGACACTGCTGATCACGCTCGGTAAAGGCGCCGATGCCGAGATCAATGTCCGGCAGATTGAGCCCCTTGCGGGAGCGCAGTTCACCTCCCACAACAACACGGCAGTGAACCTCTGTTCCGACCGCCTTTTCCACCTCGAGCTGAATGAGACCGTCATTGAGAAAAAGGGTATCTCCCGCTTTGACTACCTGCGGCAGTCTGGGAAAACTCATGGAAACTCGTTCCTTGCTGCCGAGGATCTCTTCACTTGTCAAAGTGAGAGGGTCGCCAGGATTCAATTGCACAGGCTCTTCAGCCAGTTGACCGATGCGCATTTTAGGCCCTGGAAGATCGCCCATAATGGCCACCCGCCGGCCGGTGGCGCGGGCCGCAGTACGGATATTGGCAATGACTTTCTCATGGCTGTCGAAATCAGCGTGGGAGAAATTGATGCGGGCAATATTCATGCCCGCCTCAATCAACTGTTTCAACACTTCAACAGATTCGGAAGCAGGCCCTATGGTGCAAACAATCTTTGTCTTGTTAGCAGGAAGCCTCATGGCATTTCCCTTCTCTTTTCAGCAAGAAGTACCCCCAGAGCGCAACATGTACCGGCCATTGCCCTGGCCACGCTTGGCAATGGCCTGACCGACCATCTCTGGCAAACTGGCTATTTCGACAATTCTAACTCCCCAGATGGCGACCTGCGCAGAGCAGTACCGGTAAATCAACCTCGAGACAGACTATCACATGGGCAGTACGCGCCGCAAACAATCCTGTGACTGGTTAATCCTCTTCTGCTCTGCCCAGTTCGACAATCCGTTTACCGTACTCCTTTTGAAGAGTGTTGAGATAATTCTCGTCGATCTCGCCTTTCCAGGTGATTATTTCTTTGAATCTTTTTGGAATCTTCACGCCCCTGGGGTCAAAACCGCTGGCCAACCGGAGCTGCCAGCGCATCTTTTGGATATGCTGGGCCACCTCATTCATATTGTCGGCCAAATACCTGTAACCCAGGCAATTCAAACACTCGGCCAGCAGTTGTTCCTTGTAAATTTCCCGGGCAAAAAGGCAGGAAACCATTGATGTCAACAGAACTCGCCCCTGTTCGTCCTTCAGCAAGAACTCCACCGCTTTTTGAGGATCCTTGTCTTTCTGCTTCTGATCATATGAATAGCCGCCCGCATCCAGGTGGGAATGCCTGAAACCCAGTGCCTGCGAGGTAAAAAAGACCTCACCGGTAGCGTAGCCAGCCATCTCTTGACCGAGGACGCAGGCGAAATCTTCTCCACCATAGTGTTCCACCGCTTTCATGGTTCCCTGGCCGAGGAGTCGGTAGAAATCGTTGCTCATTGAGCCAAGATGGAGTATAGCCTCCTTGTAACCGTCGGCATCACCAAATTTCAAGGGAACCAGCGTTTCTTTCTCCGAAATGACACCCCTTGCCAGCGCCTCTGTGGCCCAGGCCAGGGCGACTCCCGCTGACATCACGTCCAGTCCCATCTTTTCCACCATGTCAATAATGGCAAGCACCTTGAACGCATTGGTCATCCCCAGCATTGAACCTGTGGCAAAGATAGGCTCGTGGTCATAGGAGATCTGCCGGTAGAGATACTGATTGGGTTCCATGAATTTTTCTCGCACAAAGCCGATGTGTATGCAGCCCACAGGGCAACCGGCGCAGGCGGTGTTGCGCAGCAAAGTATCATTGGCAAAGGTTTCACCGCTGATGCCTTCGATGTCAGGATCGGTGGTCTGCTGGAGATTTCTGATTGGCAGGGCCTTCAGTCCGTTGAGAATAGCCACGTTCACTGGAGTGCCCAGATTATGATACTTATCCATCATGTCGGTGGTAGTAAGCTGCTGATAGACTGCTTCGAAGAGATTCCTGTACGTCTTACCTTCCGGGAGATCGAAGATACCATCTCCCAGAATGGCCACGGCCTTGAGATTCTTTGCTCCCATCACAGCACCGCCGCCGAGTCTGCCGAAATGGCGGTAGGTATCCACAGTGATGCAGGCCATGGGCAGAAGGTTCTCGCCTGCGGGACCTATGCGCAGAATGGACCGGTGGCCGGCGCCGCCAATCATTTTACGAAGCATCTTGCCGGATTTTTGCAGGTCAATCCCCTTCATGTAATGCACATCTTTGAGCTCCAGTTGCCGGGAGCCAATTATTAGACAGCTCAATGCCGGGGCCCTGCCAATAATGACCAGGCCGTCGTAGCCGGCAAAGCGAAGAGAAAGGGCCGAACGGCCGCCAGCGTGACTTTCGGCATACTGATCATGATAGGGCGACTTGAAACTGCACACGGTCTTGCTCATAAGAGGAAAATATCCGGTGAGCGGTCCGATGGTGAAAATAAGAGGCTGCGACGGCTCGGTCCAGGCCTTGTCAACATGACCGTATTTCTTGAAGAGAGCTGCAGCCAGGCCGCTGCCACCCAGGTGTCTATCCCGACCATCCATCTTGACCACCTTGCCTTTGCCTGTGGCAAGGTTCACCACGAGCACTCTGAAATAGTCTCTGCTCATGAAGCCACCTCCTTCCCCTCTGCAGCAGGGGCAGCCCCTAGCGACATCTCCACCATTTCCAGGCAATGATGGGGGCAGAATGCTACACACTGACCGCAGTGGATGCAGACGAACGGCTCCCAAGTAGGGGCAAGATAAATGGCATCGACAGGACAGGCCTCAGCGCAATCGCCGCACTGGATGCACAGTTTCCTCTTGACGAGCACACCTCCACCCCGACGCTGGGAAAAAGCCCCGGTGGGGCAGGCAAGGGCGCAGGGCGCCGGATCACAGGCCAGACATGACTTGGCCTCGAAGCCTGTGGACAGACCACCGGAAGAGACAATGCGGATGCCGGCCGTATCCCAGGACAATTTTTTGTACACCAGCCGAGCGCAGGCCAACGAACAGGAGTGGCAGCCGATGCAGCGCTCCATATGAGGAGTTGTCAGAATTTTAGCTTTTTTCATAAGGTTTCCTCATCTGAATAGATCCATAGGGGATCGGCAAGATGGTCTGTCCTGCCATTTAGACATTGAATAATTCTGTCCCACGGATGGGCCGCTTTCAGGATCCGCCCAGTACCAGGACCAATATTTGTCTCGTACATTAGAGCAACTCAACAGACGTACCGTTCGATCTTTACCGGAATCACCTTTAGGGCCGGCATTCGTGCTTGGGGATCCAGAGGCACGGCGCTCATCAGTGTGTTAACGTTAGGGGTCTCGTAGTGGATAGGCATAAAAACATATCCTGGCGCTATCTTATCAGTAACTTTCAGTTCGGACAAGACGCTTCCATACGGACTGGTAAGGCGCAACGACTCTCCTGCAGACAGACCTGCCCGATCAGCATCCTCAGGGTGCATCTCCACAAATGACCTGGGGGCGACCTTCATGAGTCTCTTGGAGCGCCGTGACATCTCACCTGTGTTGAAGTGAGCGAGCAGCCGACCAGTAATGAGCACCAGAGGATAGTCCTGCGTTGGTTTTATCAAGCTTCTGGGAAGAGATGGGGGAATAAACCTTGCCCGTCTGTCGCTGAAGGCAAAACCATCATCGTACAATCCTGGCGTACCGGGATGAGATTCATGGTAGCATGGCCAGCAAATTCCTTCCATTTCCTGCAACCTGCCGTAGGTCACCCCCGCGAAAATGGGTGCGGCCCGGCGTATCTCTTCCCAGATTACTTCGGTTGAGCCGTATTGCCAGTCATATCCCATGGCTCTGGCAATATTCTGAAATATCAGCCAGTCCGCTCTGGCTTCGCCCGGAGGTCTGAGCCCTGCGGAGGTGTGCTGAATTCTCCTGCTGGCGTTAGTAAAAGTTCCCTCCTTCTCCCCTATCATAGCAGCCGGCAGTACAATGTTTGCATGTTTGGCGGTTTCCGTAAGGAATACGTCCTGAACGATAAGGAGCTCCAAGCGATCCATCATCCAGGAAACGAAAGTGGACTGGGGCTCCGACATCACAGGATTCTCACCCACTACATAAAGGGCGCGTATCTTGCCGGATGCAATTTCATGGATCATTTCCGGAGCAGCAAGACCAGGCTTGCCTGGCACCTCGCATCCCCATATGGCTCCCAGGTGAATCCTGGCCGCCTCGTCATCAAGAAGCATGTGTCCGGGAAGAAGATTGGGCATTGCCCCCAGGTCACAGGCGCCCTGGACATTATTCTGTCCCCGCAGAGGAGCCACGCCGCAGCCTTCCCTGCCAACATTGCCGGTTAATAGGGCCAGGTCTATGAGGGCAGACACATTGTCCGTACCATGAGCATGTTGTGTCAGCCCCATACCCCACAAGAAAATAGTTTTTCTGCCGTGGATCAGTTCAGCTGCTCTGTGCAGATCCTCTCGAAAAATTCCTGCCATTTCGCAGGCAGAGTCTATATCGACCTCTTCCAGAGCTTTCTGCATAGCCTCGAAGCCAATGGTACGCTCTCGGCAGAACCTCTCATCGTGCCAGCCCTGCAAATAGATTATCTTGCTAAGAGCCTTCAGCCAAAAGATATCCGCACCCGGTTTCACCTTGAGATGAACCTGGGCGTATTTTGCCAGGCCTGTGGTCCGGGGGTCCACCAGAACAAGGCTAATTTCTCCTTTACTGGCCCTCTTTTTGAGTCGCTGCCAGATAATCGGATGAGTGGTACTGGTGTGAGCCCCCACTATCACTATGGTTTCCGTGGCCATGCCGTCCCTGTAAAAGGTGCTGACTGCTCCATATCCCAGCTGCTTCTTGAGCGCCACCTCTGAGGGTCCGTGACAGAGGCGAGCACAGTTGTCCAGGTTGTTATTGCCAATTACAACCCGCTGAAACTTCTGGCTGAGATAGATTTCTTCATTGAGAACCTTGCTGCTGGCAAGCATTCCCACGCTTTCCCGGCCGTAAGTTTTCATAACCCTTTGTAAACTCTCGGCTGCCTGGTCGATGGCTTCTTCCCAGGCAGCTTTCTCTAGAGTGCCATGGCGGCGCACAAGGGGATGAGTAAGTCGTTCTTGACTGCTCACAAGTTCATGGATGGAGAGGCCCTTGACGCAAAGGTACTTGTCGTTGACCGTCTTGTTTCTACCCGAGGCCCTGCTTTTCACGGGAACGCCTTTGTCGTCGAGCTCCAACTCCAGATTGCAACCCACCCCGCAGTAAGGACAGATGATGTGAATTTGTTCCAGCATAATTACTCCTTTGGCTTGGAAGGTATGTTTCGCCGATCAATCCCTGTGTGCTTGGTGGAACATCTGATGTGGGGCACCTTTGCACCTACCTGACAGAATGTAAGTTTTCCTGAGGCCATTCTTCCCCTTGACATCAGGACTGCTCTTTTTTATTATGGGATAGTTGTCATAACAAGATGCCATTGCAACTTCAATCGACATCACTCCTCCTCAAGGAAATATTCTGGCTCGAGTGCATCATAATGACACCTCCCATAGACCATTATCACCGCCCCATCGACTACTTGCGGGTGTCCATCACTGACCGCTGCAATCTTCGTTGTGTATACTGTGTGCCAGCCACCGGCGTCCACAAACTCAGCCACCACGATATCCTCACCTATGAAGAGCTGCTTCGCCTTACACGCATTGCCCTGGATATGGGTATTTCCAAAGTGCGCTTGACTGGTGGCGAACCCTTAGTACGTAAAGGGGTGATCGATTTTTGTCAGCGGTTGGCCCGCCTCCCAGGCCTTGACAGCCTCAGCCTGACAACAAACGGGGTACTCCTGGAGCAGTTCTGCAGCGATCTCTACCATGCTGGTATGCGACGCATCAATATCAGCCTAGACACTCTGCAGCCGGAAAAATTTGCCAGGATTACCCGCTTCGATCTCTTCGAGCAAGTATGGCGGGGCATCAGAGCCGCTGAACAGATTGGCTTTGCCCCGATAAAACTCAATGTTGTAGTCATGCGGGGCATTAATGACGACGAAATCGTAGAGCTTGCCCAACTGACCACCAGGCACGCCTTCCATGTCCGTTTCATCGAGTTCATGCCCCTCACTACTGACGACACCTGGGTCAGACGCCACTACGTCAGTGCCGATGAAATCCTGGCAACGCTTTCCGGGAGAGGGCCGCTGGAAAAGATTACCGTCGAACACACCAATGGCCCGGCTCGCCATTTCCGCTGGGCCGATGCGCCCGGGGTCATTGGCATTATTAGTCCCATCAGCCACCATTTTTGTCCTTCCTGCAACCGCATAAGGCTCACCGCCGACGGCAACCTGAGAAACTGCCTGTTCTCTGATCACGAAGTGGACATCAAATCCGCCATGCGCCAGGGCGCCACCGACAGCGAACTTGCCGCCATTTTGAGGCAGTCCATTGCTGAAAAGCCTAAAAACCATTTTCTGCAGTCAGACCTCTTTCACAAGTGTCACAGCCGTCCCATGGTTGCCATAGGGGGTTAGCAACAAGCAGTTTTCGCCTGGCACTCCTGTCCCAGTTGACGGAATGAACTTTGCATTCTAGAATCAGTCCCGAATTGAATGCCGTGGCCATTACCTTGCCATATTGGACACACACCATGCCCGATAAGCTGCTCACTCATCTGCCCCTGCTGCAGGCAATTCTCAAGTCTATGCCTCATGGCTTGCTGCTGTTCAACCCTGATGGCATCGTGCTCTTCGCCAATGACAGTGCAGAATCTATGCTCGGCTACAACTCCGGGTCCTTGGCTGGTAGTAACATCGGGCAAATTTTCATAAAAGATGACTGCAGGATCCTCCTGCCTAACATCATAAAACTGACTATGTCCGAGGGACAGTTCAGTGGTGAGGTCCTCCTGTGCGGCAAGAAGGGCCGCATCTTTGCCCACATCCGCACTCGGCTTTTTAAAGAGAAAGACTCACAACTCATTGTAGCTCACATCGAAGACATCAGCCCATTCAAGACCTTGCAGAAGAGTTCCCGAGAGGCGGACCGCGTTCTCTGCCTCGGCAAAGTAGTGGATCGGATGGCGCATCACATAAGAAATCCCATTGCAGCTATAGGAGGTTTTGCCGCCCGCCTTATGAAAGAGGGTGTCGCAGAAGAGCACAAACGATTGTACCAGGAAATCATTTATCAGGAAGCGAGCCGTTTGGAAAGTCTGCTCAGGAGTCTCGCCGACTTTACTTCGCTGCCTTATCCCTCCCTTGCCAACACATCTCTGGACAAACTCATGGCGAGAATCAGAGAACTGCTGCCGGAAGAGTTGCAGGAACGAGCCTCTGCCTGGCACGTTCCCTCACCAGAAATCTGTCGCTCCCTGCACGCCATTATGGATCTGGAGCTCATGTCTCAAGGCATCGCCAATGTGCTCACCAACGCACTCGAAGCAGCGAATCCAACCGTGGCTATTGCTATAGAGGCATTTTCACAAGATGGCAGCCTGCAGCTCAGCGTTAAAGACACTGGAACGGGCATTTCTGCTGAGGACCTCCCCTTTGTGTTCGACCCGCTTTTTACTACCAAGACACATCACGTGGGGCTCGGGCTGACAATCAGTCAACGCATCATTGAAGACCATGGCGGTAGCATCGATATTAAAAGCACACCAGGCCAGGGCACCACAGTAACAGTGGCAGTGCCTGTGGAGAGAAGAAGAGCAATTCGTTTGAGGAGGCTTTGATCAGGGCATCTCCTAGATCATGCCCTGGCCATCTCCGAAAGCATCCAGCCCAGAGCTAGTGATTTCCGTACCCAACGCTGCCCACCGTGAGATGCGGCCGCACCTTTTTCAGAGTCTTGGGGCCCACACCTTTCACCTTGAGCAATTCTTCCAGATGTCGATAACCTCCACAGCGTTGGCGTTCTTTCACAATGCGCTCGGCCACTGGACGGCTGATACCGGGAAGACGCGCCAGTTCAGCCTTGCTCAGTCGATTTACATCCACCTTGCTCCCTAGAGCCAGCAAAAAGCCAACCATCATTCTTTCCACTCGGAGCCGTGGTTGGCCGTTTCTATTGAGGCTCACTCGCAACCAGTCTCCATTCTTGAGTTTTCTGCAGCTCCAGAGATCTTGGATCTCGCCGCCCGAGTCCAGACCGCCCGCCCTCTTTATTGCGCGCTGGATTGATACCGGCTCTGGAAAAGAAAAGATGCCTGGATTGCGAACATGACCTCCCACCTGGATAAATGTAGGAGTTGGCCTGCAGGTCCCTGGTTTTCCCCCTGTGTCCCACGGCAACCACTCCTGCAACAGGTGGTAGGTTACCAGGAGAAAGGCGAACAGTAACACCACCGCTAATTGACGACGAAGGAAAAATTTCATAGCATTTTTGGCCGCTTACCCTTGAGAGATGGCCATAGTCTATGATTGGCACCCCTTCGGCAGCATCAAATGGTGGGTTGTCCCTGAGTAGGCAGCGCCATGCAGGTCATCAGGCAGGACAGCGCCAACAGAAACTATATCAGTGCCCCCGGTGATTCTCTATCACGTTCATGCCTGCAGCAGACAATAGATCCTGAAGCAGCCTCTGACCCTATCTAGGGATCAGGTTCAGCATCAGCTCTCTGAGGCCCTGTCGCGTTCCTTCTCGTCTTTGAACAGCTTGTAATTGACGCTATCCACCAGCGCCAGCCAACTTGCCTCCAGGATGTCCTGAGATACGCCTACGGTACCCCAGGTACTGGTAGAATCGGCAGATTCAATGAGGACTCTCACTTTGGCAGCAGTTCCTCTGTCACCAGGCAGGACCCTCACCTTGTAGTCGCTCAAACGCATGTGAGCGATTTCTGGATAGAAACGCTCCAGGGCCTTGCGCAGGGCCTTGTCCAGGGCGTGGACCGGCCCCACACCTGTGGCCGCCGTATGTTCTACCTTACCGCCAACCTTGAGCATTACTGTTGCTTCCGCCACAGATGGCTGGTTTTCCTGGATCTTGGAGACCAGTACTCGGAAGCCGATAAATTCGAAGTAACGCTTTACCTGGCCTACGGCTCGGTGCAGAAGGATCTCGAAAGATCCCTCAGCAGCTTCGTACTGGAAGCCTTCATTTTCAAGCTCTTTGAGTTCTTCCAGTATCTGCATGGCAACCGGATCTTTAGTGGAAATTTCGATGCCATATTGCTTCGCCTTGCGCTTGATGGTGCTCCTGCCGGAGAGGTCAGAAACCAGAATCCGTTGCATGTTGCCAACGAGTTCTGGTCGGATGTGTTCATAGGTCTCCGGGTTTCGCTGCACAGCACTGACGTGGATGCCGCCTTTATGCGCAAAAGCGCTTCGCCCCACGTAGGGCTGATATTGATTTGGCCTGATATTGGCAACCTCCAGAATATAGCGAGACGTCTCGCGCAAGAGAGCAAGCTGGGCATCGCTTATGCAATCCATGTTCAACTTCAGCTTTATAGCCGGTATGATGCTGCAGAGATTGGCATTGCCGCAGCGCTCTCCCACACCGTTCATTGTACCCTGGACATGATTCGCCCCCATTTCTACTGCAGCCAGGGAGTTTGCCACCGCCAGCTCAGCATCGTTGTGAGTATGGATGCCGAGAGCAGCCTCGGGAAATTCTTTTTTTACCTTCCTGATAATCTCGCGCAGCTCGCTGGTAAGTGTGCCACCGTTGGTATCACAGAGAACCAGACATTCTGCACCGCCCTCGATAGCCGCCTTTAGGGTTGCCAGAGCATAGGTAGCATCATCTTTGAACCCGTCAAAAAAGTGTTCGGCATCATAGAAAAGTGTAGCCACGTGAGGTCTCAGAAAGGCAAGCGAGTCGCGAATTATTTCCAGATTCCTTGCAGGACTGGTGCGCAGGGCGTCACGTACGTGAACCGTCCAACTCTTGCCGAATATGGTAATGACCTCAGTCTTGGCCTGGAGCAGTGCTGCAAGATTCTTGTCTTTTTCCGCTGAACTCCGGGGATTGTGTGTACTGCCAAAGGCGGCAATCTTGGCGTGTTTCAGTCTGTAGTTCTGAATCTCTTTGAAATAGCGCACATCCTTGGGATTAGATCCTGGCCAGCCGCCCTCTAGATAATGGATGCCTAATTCATCCAGTTTTAGAGAAATGCGGATTTTGTCCTCGAGAGAAAGATTAAATTCCTCAGCCTGAGTGCCGTCTCTTAAGGTCGTATCATAGATTTCTATTTTTCTCATCGTCTGATCCTATTCTGTTATGGTTTGCTCATTCCATCCATTACGGTGAAAAACACTTTTTTTAACCACTGTTGACTAATTTCGCTGGCAGCAAGGTCACTTATTACTTGGGAATCTCGTGCTGCAAAGGTTTGTCGAGAGCAAAGGCATCGTGCAAGACTCTCACTGCCTTTGCTGTGTAACGATCGTCGATGACGCAGGAAACTTTGATCTCAGAGGTGCTTATCATATGTATGTTGATATGCTCTGCTGCCAGGGCCTGAAACATTTTGGCTGCCACACCGGCATGGTGTCGCATTCCTACCCCTATAACGGAGACCTTGGCAATGTTTTCGTCACTGGAGATTTCCAGATGGGGCCAGTCTGCCTTCATGGCCTGGAGAATCTTGATGGCGGCGTTCCGATCAGGACGGGGTACCGTAAAACTGAGACTGGCATTGTCGGTCTCTCCAGTGCCCCCCTGAATTATCATATCCACAACAATACCTTCCCTGGCGATTTCTGAAAAGATCCGCGCAGCCACGCCTGGGACATCAGGAAGTCCTGCCAGGGTGATCCGAGCGTCGCTGTCTGAATAGGTGACGCCAGAAACCAACACCTTTTCCATGCTTTTGTCCTCCTTCACCACCATGGTGCCTTGTTCGTCCACGAAAGAGGAGCGCACGTGGATGGGAACATTGTACTTCATTGCGAACTCTACTGAGCGGATGTGCAATATCTTGGCACCTGTGCTGGCCATCTCCAGCATTTCCTCGTAGGAGATCCGCTGCAGCTTTCTGGCCCGCTCACACAGGTTGGGGTCTGTGGTATACACTCCAGCCACGTCGGTATAAATTTCGCAGACATCAGCACTGAGAGCAGCTGCCACTGCCACAGCAGTAGTGTCTGAGCCCCCTCGGCCCAGGGTGGTGATATTTCCCTTCTCGTCAAGACCCTGGAATCCGGCAATTACAGGAATGCGGTCTTTATAGAGATTGTGCCAGATGGGCTCTGTCCGTATCTCGCTGATTCGAGCCCGACCATACGAGTGATCCGTAAAAATCCTGGCTTGATGACCAAGCAGTGACTGTGCTTCATAACCCATGCACTTCACCGCGATACTGAAAAGAGCAATGGTCACCTGTTCACCAGTAGCGAGCAGCACGTCCAGTTCTCTCGGATCAGGCTCATCCGTAAGCTCGTGGGCCATCTGGATGAGCTTGTCTGTCTGGCCGGCCATGGCTGACAGTATAACCACCACATCGTGACCGGCCTGGCGCGTCTTTATCACCCGCTCGGCAACCGCCTTGATCCGTTCGATATTGGCCACAGAAGTGCCGCCATATTTTTGCACAATCAGGCTCACTGAGATACCAAGCTCCCGACTTTACTCATATTGTCGCGCTCAAGGATGCCGGCTAAACATCCCTGCAGAGACAAGCGCCTCTATTCTTCAGTCCATCCTGGAGTGAACTGAGTTCACTGTTTGATAAAACATATAGCATGACCTAGAGTATTAAAACTGTCAATCAAAAAAGAACTGCTCTTTTCGGTGCAGGGTTGATGGCAAAATGAAAGTGCACCCCTTTCACTAGCCGATTGCTGGCGGCCAACCTGAAGAGTGAGTCAGCGGCCAGCATTACAATGGCGCCATGGTGCAATTGCTCGCCGGAATAGATATCAACACAGGACAACGCAGGCTGAAGCCTGCGGCTACCAACTCCTTGTCGTGCCTCCAATCCCCTGTCACGCCTACCTGACGATACTGGTTATCAGGTGCACTTTCATTTTGCCATCAACCATCTTTCCGGTGCAGCATTAGTATCATTGTCTTATCCGCCCTCTTGATGGGGCCGAGCTCCGCATCAGTCCACACTCGCCTTGCATATCCAGGCAGCTACAGAGCGGCACGCCAAAAAATCTTGCTTTGTTCACGCAGCTCACTGACGGCGGCAGGATACCATTTCTCCAGGAAAGAGCTTTCCCGGGCAGCTCTCTAGCGAATCTATGCCTGGATCATCCGTGTTTGTGGACAAATGCCAGGAGTTTCTGAAGCCTCTGTTCCGCCCGCCGCCCTCGGGCAATAATGATGATGTTGCGGCTGCTCTCATCTGCAAAGGAAAGCTGAACTTCCAGGTATTCCTCCGGCAGCTCCTTTGTTATACGCTCCGGCCACTCAATGGCTACTGCGCCCTGCCCGTAAAGAATCTCCACCAGGCCGAGCTCTTCAACCTCTGTATCGCCTGCAACCCGGTAGAGGTCAATGTGATAAAAGGGAATTCTTCCAGGATATTCATTGACTATGCTGAAAGTGGGACTGGTAATATAGTACGACTCTGGCACCTGCAGCCCTCTGGCCAATCCCTGGGCAAATACAGTCTTGCCGCTGCCGAGTTCCCCGAACAGGGCGATCACGTCCCCGGGCTGCAGCAAGCTTCCCAGAATCTCGGCAAGCCGCCGGGTATCCTCTGGACTGGCTGTACATGTCTTCCACATGGCCGCCTTGCACCAACTATATCAGCAAGCACCTGGATCATTAGTATGGGGAAAAGGGAGGAATGGCAAGATCTGCCAGGCTGGGGAAACTCAACAAAGTCAAAGTTCACCCAAAACAGCTCCTCTGCTCAAACATCAATTTCAGCCAACCTGCTCAACACCTTCGGAATCTGCTCCAGCAAATCAGTGGCAATCATCCCCTGGCAGCCAAGATGCTCCTTTGCCTGGTCAGCTGCTGCCCCGTGGCAGAACACTCCAAGACACGCCGCTTCAAAGGCAGCCAACCCCTGGGCCAGAAATCCGGCGATCAGTCCAGTAAGCACGTCACCGCTGCCACCGCTGGCGAGTCCCGGGTTGCCGTTCACGTTTATTGCCACCCTGCCGTCCCTGTGAGCAACAATGGTGCGGGCGCCCTTGAGCACCAGGGTCACTCCGTACTTGCGGCTGAAGGATCTGCTGAGCTCGAGCCGCTGCTCCTGTACTGCCGCAGCCTCGAGACCCACGAGTCGGCCCATTTCTCCAGGGTGAGGAGTAAGAACCAGCGGGGCTTGAGCCCTTTCGAGCACTGCCAATTGGCCTGCTAGACTGTTGACTCCGTCGGCATCAACTACCAGAGGGCAGCCACCTTGCTCCACTAGCTTGCAGACGAGGCTTCTGGTCTCCTCGTGCATTGAAAGGCCGGGGCCCAGAGCCAGCGCCTGTTTGTTGGCCAAAAGTTGTTGCAGCCTGGCCCAGGCTGCCTCGCTGATGGTCTGCGCAGGAGTCTCCGGCAACGGCTCGGTCATCACCTCGGTAAGCTTGACCTCCAGGACTGGATTGAGGGAGGCTGGAACAGCCACAGTTACCAGACCAGCACCAGCACGGGCCGCCCCCAGGCCCGTCATGGCAGCAGCACCGCTTTTGCCCACCGAGCCTGCCACCACCAGCACGTGTCCAAACGAGCCTTTGTGTGATGTCATGGGCCTTGGCTGCACCAGCGATGCAACTTCGGCTTCGTCGAGCACAACCATTGGCGGAGGAGCAGCCTCGGTCACACTCCTGGGCAGACCGATGTCTACCACCTGCAAATCTCCCACAAATGTGCAGCCTGGAGTAATCAGCTGCCCCACCTTGGCAAGACCAAAGGTGGCAGTAACATCTGCCCGGATACACACTCCTAGAGGCAGGCCAGTGCTGGCGTGCAAGCCAGAAGGCAGATCCACGGCAAGCACTGCCGCTGCCGCCCCATTTATCAATTCAATTACATCCCGGTAGTAGCCGCGTACGGGTGCATTCAATCCAGTGCCAAAAATTGCATCGACAATCAGATCAGCAGACTCCACCAGCGGCCTCAGGGCAGTGATCCCATCAGCGCGAGTCCGCACCTCGATTGGTACGCCAAGCCTCTGGATGATTGTCAGATTTGTCCTGGCGTCTCCTCGGTATGCCTCCGGCTCTTTCAGACAGCACACCACCACGTCCAACCGCTGCTGCCATAGATGGCGGGCAATGACAAAACCGTCGCCGCCATTGTTCCCTCCCCCGGCAACCACCAGCAGCCGCTTGCCCTCGAGATGCGGAAAGTGGTTTTGCAGCACTTCCGCCGCTCCTTTGCCGGCATTTTCCATGAGGACAACCCCAGGAATGCCGAGGGTGTCTATAGCAGCCCGATCCATAGCGGTCATTTCTTCTGCAGTCACCACCCTCATGACATACTACTCCTCCAGTACCACAACAGCTACGGCAAGATTGGTCTCATCTGAAAGGCTGAGCCACACCTTCCTGGCACCCACGGTTTTCAGCAATCTATGGGCCTGATCGTATAGATGCAGCACCGGCTTGCCGAGTTCATCATTGCTTACCTCGATATCTCGCCATCTGAGTCCTTGCTGCAACCCAATGCCGAGAGCCTTGGCAAATGCCTCTTTAGCCGCGAAACGGAGGGCCAGACATGAGGCTGGCCGCTGCCTCTTGAGACAGAGTTCTATTTCTGCCTCAGTAAAAATCCTTTTCAGAAAGCGCTCCCCCCACATGGCTACAGCCCTTTCCATCCGGCCCACATCAACCATGTCGATTCCCAATCCACGCATCATCTCTCTGCCCGCGGCCATGCGCCTCCACCACCGATCAGCTCAACCATATCGCGCACTGCCCTCTCAAACCCCACCAGCACAGCCCTGGCAATAATAGCAAAGCCAATATTGAACGACTCTATCTCTACCAGATCTACCAGCCAGCCAATGTTGTGGTAGTCTAGACCATGGCCGGCACTCACGCCCAAGCCGACTTTATGGGCCACTTTAACCGTGTTGTAGATCTTGTCGTACTCTTCTTGCCGTTGTCGCAGGGTACGGGCTGCACAAAAAGGACCGGTGTGCACCTCTATGAAATCAGCCTCGAGCCATTGTGCCGCCCGTATCTGATCCAGGTCCGGGTTTATGAAGACGCTAACCGCAATGTCTGCATCTCTTAACAGCCGAATCGGTTTTTTCAGTTTTTCCTTGTTGAGGTGAACCTCAAGAGCTCCCTCGGTGGTAATCTCTTCGCGGCGCTCCGGCACGAAAGTCACCATATCTGGCTTGACGCTGAGGGCAATCTTGAGCATCTCTTTGGTGGGAGCCATCTGCAGGTTGAGCCTGCTCTTCACCGTGTGTTGCAGTACGTTCAAATCACGCTCCTGGATATGGCGACGGTCTTCACGCAGATGGATGACAATGCCGTGTGCCCCGCCTAGCTCCGCCAGCACCGCCGCAGCCACTGGATCCGGCACTGATGCCTGGCGCGTCTGTCTGAGAGTCGCCACATGATCTATCTTGACTGCAAGTTTGGCCACACCATCCTCCTCTTTTTCAGGAGCCCCCCATTTGCGGGACCACCAAGCTGGTATCGCTGTAGAGTGTGTAGCGGATTGTCTGCACCTCTGCCGCGGTTGTCACTCCATGGCTGCCAACCTTTCCAGGAGTTCTCTAGTCTTTTCGGCCATCTGCCTCTCAGAATCCTCGTCCCCCTCATGGTCAAAACCCAGAAGATGCAAAATCCCGTGAACCAACAGCCGGGACAGCATGGCATCCAGAGAAATACCAGCCTCCACCGCCTGTCTCGCTGCTGTGGGCAAAGAGATCACCACGTCTCCCAACAGTTGTGGAGACACATCGCCAAACTCACCTTCCCGCATGGCAAAAGAGAGGACATTGGTTGCTCCTTTTCGCCGGCGATACTCCCAGTTGAGAGAGCTCATCCTCTCATCGTCAACGAGGGCTATACTGAGCTCTGCTTCACGACATGCCAAGACGTCTAAGATCTTCCTTGCTTTTGCCTTGATCTTCTCTAGATCCGTTCTGATCTCTCGCTGCAGGTCTACTACCCTGATCTCCATCTTTTCGCACCTTCCCCTCAGCACCTTTGGCGGCAGCCTCTGGGTATTCGATCCGCTGGTGAAAAATGCCGGAGAGAATTTGATTGAAATTCTTGGCAATCTGATGCAGGTCCTTGAGAGTCAATTCACACTCGTCGAGCTGGCCGTCTGAAAATATTTTGTTGATGATTTTCTGCACCAGCCCCTGAAGCCTCGCAGTGGTGGGTTCTGCCAAGGTGCGAGAGGCAGCCTCAACTGCGTCGGCCAACATTACCAGGCCAGCCTCCTTGGTCTGCGGCTTTGGTCCCGGGTAGCGGTAGTCTTCCACCAGCACCGAAGATGTCTCGGCTGACCTGGTATTTCTAGTCTTGTCGTGCTGTTCAAGTGCCTTCTGATAAAAGTATGAGATTACGCTGGTGCCGTGATGTTGTTGAATGATATCCTCTATAGCCTGTCCGAGCCGATGTTTCTTGGCCAGTTCTACGCCTTCCTTCACATGGGAAATCAGGATAAGGCTGCTCATTGAAGGCGCCAGCCGTTCATGTCTGTTCTCG
The DNA here is from genome assembly GCA_019309045.1 of Deltaproteobacteria bacterium. NCBI lineage: Bacteria > Pseudomonadati > Myxococcota > Myxococcia > Deltaproteobacteria bacterium. The sequence goes on from JAFDGZ010000021.1 coordinate 18,344, forward strand.
TTAGCCCTCTGATTCTCAACAAAATAGGCGGGTTTGTTGATCTTGCCAATGTCGTGGTAATAGGCTGCCACCCTGGCGAGCAGAGAGTTGGCGCCAATAGATTTGGCCGCTGCCTCGACCATGTTGCCAACGATCAAGCTGTGGTGATAGGAGCCCGGAGCCTGCACCATCAGCTGGCGCAGCAGAGGCTGATCCATACTTGCCAGCTCCAGGAGCCTGACGTCCGTGGTGTAGCCGAAAATCATTTCCACCAGAGGTAACAGACCGGTAGTAGTTACCCCACTCAATAACCCTCCGGTAACACCGAAAACAAGGGCAACCCCAGTGCGAACGCTGAACATCTGTTCGTTCACCATAGTTAGAATGATGATCACCACAGCGTTGGCCAGGCTGACTGTAAGGCCAGCCTTCAGTGGTGTACTCCGATCCCGGCATTGTTCCACCCCATGAATGGCGACCAGGGAGCCAATGAGATAGAAAAAAAGCAGGCTCAACTGCTTTTCGAGCACCAGTGTTACCAGCAATGACTGCACGAAGGCGAAGAGCATGCCAGTGGCTGGATTGAAGAAAATCGTCACCAGCATTGCCCCTGAGGCCAGGGGGAGCAAATAGAATATCGCCTCTCGTGACACCAGAGGGAAAGCACTGCTCAAGGCCTCTGCCACGCCCATGGAAATCTTGCCGATTCCCAGGAAAAGGCAGACTATGACAGCGAGAAACAGCAAATCTTTACTTTTTTGCGGGAATTGCCTGATGTACCTGTCTCCCACGTACACGCTCACCCAGATAATAAGACACCCCAGCAGGGCCACCCCAATGGTGGTAAATATGGCAGCCCATTCCACCTTTCCCTGAGCCTGCATTTTCAGTTTCAGCAGCTCTTCTTCACCGAGACGCTGACCCTCCCGAACAATCATCTCCCCTTTTTTCACCTGGAAAAGTACTGGCTTGACTGCCTCGATCGCCTGCTGTCTTCGCAGTTCCGTCTCACTGCGATTGAAGGTAATATTCGGCTGCAGCATTTTCAAAGTGAGATGGACGACAGCGTCTCTGAGAGCCCGAGGCTCGTTGTCGAGAAGCATTGTTGCTCGCAAGCGAATCTGCTGCTTGGCCTCCTCGAGACTTAGAAACCTGGTTGGGTCCGTTATATGAGACTCGGTGCCGGTCTGAACGCTCCGCAGCAGGATTCCCTTCTGGACCTGACTCAACACCAACGATTTATTGCCGACAACGCCAGAGGACAGTACAGCTTCAGCGAGCCGCACCACTTCCTGCTGCACTCGGCCATCAAACTGCGCCTTTACCAAGGCGGCGAAATCCTTGCTGGACACCGAAATACCGAGCAAGGCTTCGAACTGCTTCTTCGCTTGCGGTATAGCTTCCAAAGGAGATTTGTACTCGGCTTCTATATTGCCACTGGCACCATCTTGCTCATTGCCTGCTGTTTCCAGTGGAGTCTGCATCATGGTGCGCATTGTTTCAAAGGCAGGCGCCAATCGTTCTTTCAACTTTTGCACCGCCTCCTCATCGAGGTCATAAACAGCCAGCGATTTTCTTGCCGCCTCTTCCCTTTTCCTGGCTGTAGCAGCTTCATCCGTGACCAGGAAGTCCTTGCTCGCCTTGATGTCTCGATCAACCACATCTCCAAGTTCATAACGGGCAGGCAGTCCCAGGTATCCGGGGGTTACCAGCAAGGCCAACACCAGGCTCACCCCGATAAGAATCAAGGCCCTCTTCCAGCGTGCTTCAGCTGCTGACTCGGAGCTGCCGCCCCTTTCCAGAGGTATGGTTCGCTTTTTGGCCGCCTCACTGGAACGACGGCGAACCTTTTTCAAGATTTCCGTGGTCTGCCTTGTCATGCTCTGTCGCCGCTATCCTCTTCTGCTTTATCATATGCCTTGATAATGTCCTGCACGAGACGGTGTCTGATCACGTCTCTTTCACTGAAGTAGACGAATTTCAACCCTTCGATACCCACCAGAATTTCTCTAGCCACAACCAGGCCCGAGCGAACACCATTAGGCAGATCAATCTGAGTAATATCACCGGTTATTACTGCCTTGGAACTGATGCCTAACCTGGTGAGAAACATTTTCATCTGTTCCGAGGTAGTATTTTGCGCCTCATCGAGTATGACAAAAGAATCATTCAAAGTTCGCCCCCGCATGAAGGCCAGCGGCGCAACTTCAATTACTCCCCGTTCCAGCCACTTGGACGTTTGACCAAAATCTATCATGTCATGCAGTGCATCATAGAGGGGCCTCAGATACGGGTTCACCTTTTCCACTAGGTCTCCTGGGAGAAAACCCAGTTTCTCCCCAGCTTCAACCGCCGGCCGCACCAGAATTATGCGATTTACCTGCCCAGCATTGAGCCAGGAAACTGCCATGGCCATAGCTAGATATGTCTTGCCTGTGCCTGCCGGGCCAATGCCAAAAACAATGTCATAGTTGCGCATAGCGTCAATGTACTCTTTCTGGGCGATACTTTTGGGAGCAATAAGCCGTCTCTTGGCTGTGATGTAAACTGCGTCCAGAAAGATATCGCGCAGACTGGCCCGGTAATTGCTGCTGAGAATCTGAATGGCGTGAGTAATATCGCTGGGATACAGGGGGTAGCCTTCCTGGAGGAGGCCGTAAAGTTCTTCCAGGAGCCGCCGAGCCAATTTGACGCCGGCCTCGTCCCCAACCACTGTGATGGTATTTCCCCGAAGGCTGAGTTTTACCTGCAGGGCTCCCTCAACGGCCTTGAGATGAGCGTTGCGACTGCCGCAAAGACTTAGAAGCAGGCTGTTGTCGTCGAACCGGAGCACAGTCTCCATCAACTGTTCCGAACCTACCTGGGCGGCTGCGGCCAAATCTTACTCCCTTTCCCCAATAACCTGCAAGATCAGGCGGCGACGTCTGGGACGATTGTCAAAATCCAGCAAAACCACCTGTTGCCAGGTACCGAGACACAATCGGCCATCTACCACAGGAATATGAAGGGAAGGACCCAACAGCGCAGCTCGAACGTGCGAATAGCCGTTGCCGTCTCCCCAGCGCCGGTCGTGGGCATAGACAATGTCACGAGGGGCCATCCGTTCGATGGCATCCCTGAGGTCCTGGAGCACACCGCTCTCATATTCGATAGTTGTGAGGGCCCCTGTAGACCCGGGTACAAAAAGAATCATAGCACCATGCCGCACCTTACTTTCAGCAAGGTGATCAGCAACTATCCGAGTGATATCCACAATATCAGTGCCGCCGGTTGTCTCCAGTTCAGCCGTTGTCGTCAACACTGTGGTGGGCATTTTATCACTCCCTGGCCGCCAGGTGCTGAGGCAAGCTATAAGAAGTTTGCCGCCAGCGACCTTTTCTTCATCTCTTTCGCTAGAGCGCCCGTTGACAACTGCCCTAGAATAGCTTGGACTTGTAACATAAACAGGCTTTTGCTGCAAGTCCGGCAGCCGTCAACACTTGGTTTCCTTATCTGCTCCCTTCACCCAACTGGTGCCCCTGCAACTCATTATTGCTCTTGACGCCTCGGCAATAATCTGCTAGCTGATTGCTTAGCAAGCATAGCACAAAGCAATGAAATAGTTTTTCGCCTTCGTTGACTGCCGATCTGACAATTCAGCAGGTGCGGGACATACACAATGCAGATGCCTCATTTTATTGCCAACCTGAACATTCTCGACGTCTTGCTTTTCTCCCTGCTCGCCATCTCTGTAGTCCGAGGATTTATGCTCGGCATGATTCGCCAGGTTGTCTCTCTTCTGGGAATTCTGGCTGCTTTTTTTGCTGCTGGCCGTTATTACAAAGTATTTGCTGTTGCAATGGCTGCCCACCTGCCTGCCCTGCCCTATGGTTCTTATATAAGCTATGCGCTGCTCTTTGTTGCCAGCTGGCTTCTGGTGGTTCTCCTCGGGTCCCTACTGGGACGATTTACCCGGGCGGCTTTAATGGGTTGGGCAGATCGCTTGCTTGGAACTGCCATGGGACTGGTCAAAGGAGTTCTCGTTGTGGTGGTAGTGGTAACGGTTCTCACACTATTTTTGCCGGCCCGCTCCCGGATCCTTACCACCTCACATTTGGTGCCCCGCATCCAATATATTGGCTATTACCTGGTACGACTCACGCCCACCGAGGTACGCCACCTCTATCAGAAGCGCTCTACTGCACTTTATCGTTACCTCTCTCGCCAAAAATTGAGCAAAGCTTTCCAATAGCGGCTTGCCTTGCACTCTGCCGTGAACCCTAAGCACGCATCACCTGGAGCTCTAAACCCATGATTGAGAAACTGCAGGAGATTGTTCAGAGGTTGCGAGCAGCTGACGGCTGCCCCTGGGACCGCCAACAAACGCCAGAAAGCATAAAAAACTACATCCTGGAAGAGGCCTACGAGGTGGCAGATGCCGTGGAAAACAAATCGCCTCCCCAGGTGGCTGAAGAATTGGGTGATCTGCTCTTCATGGCTGTTTTTCTGGCTAATCTGTACATGGAAAAGCACTGTTTCTCCCTGGACGACGTGCTGCAGGGAGCAAAGGACAAGATGATTCGCAGACATCCGCACGTGTTCGGTGAACAACGCCTGGAGTCCAGCGAAGAAGTAAGGGAAAATTGGGAAAAAATCAAACAACGAGAACGAGCAGATAAAACGCTGGCCTCTGCCCTGGAGGCTGTGCCGCGCACTTTGCCTGCATTGATGCGGACCCACCGAGTGCTGGCTAAATTCCGCAGGGCACTCCACCGGCCCCTCGGCAGGGAGCTTCTTGCGCAGGAACTGGCCGAGGCCGTCGCAGCAATAACAGCATCAACCACTCATGAGAGCAGTAGCCCAGCAAAGCTATTAGGGAAGGCTCTCTTTCTGGCAGTGGCATTACACCTGGAAGCAAAAATCAAGGCTGAAGAAGCACTCAGCAAGACGGTCAGCGGCTTTTCGAAACGGATTGGCCAACTGGAAGTCAAGTTGCAGGAGAGCGGCAGAACTTGGCAGGATTTTTCAGAAAAAGAAGAGAAAGATCTTTGGCACAGTTTGTAGGTTACTGATCTTCACAGAAGCACAGTTAATTAGAAGCACCGGGCTTTGGTGCAAGGCACAGGACGAAACGATCCTCTTAAGCCGTCCAGCATAACCAGTGACCGACAACCGCAAACAAAATAAGATCCTTGACCGTGCACCCTCCCTCGAATTCTGCCAGTGCCGGAACTGACAGCCTGGAAGCCATGATTAGAGAGAACTGCGACACAGACTGCAATACTTACCGCTGCTTCCTCCCGGACCTGACGGGGTTCGTATCCGTCTGTTGCGCAGTGTCCAACCAGATCCAAGGACTGCCAGACTCCGACATTGCATGGACCCTCAGGAGGGGATTCAACCCCGCATAAGCGGCTTTCGGGTTACAGGGCACCGCTAGCTCCCCGTCTAGCACGGCCAAGGAATCCTCAATTTTGTCGATGTGCATAGCATAACACAAAACTCAGCTGAATCTCAAAGCATCTTTGCTGGCGAGCGTTCTTGCAGAGCCCCTATCACGCAGGGAGCTCTTCCCCGGTTGACAACAACACCCTTCTGGGCTCAAGGTGGAGGAGGCGCTCATAAAGTGTATCAGCCGCTGTAGGGTGCAGCAGATGCTCCCAGCCTCCCACATGCAGTAAGCAGCCAGAGTTCAACTGTCTGAACACCAGCTCCACTGCAGCAGCCATGCGGGCTTCCCTCTCTTGCCAGGTAGAGTCAGCCTGGCAGCCTCTACTATAGAAGTATGACAGCGGACCTCCCTGCCCATTGAGCAATTTCCCAGCAAGATGGTATTCCTGCCGCACCTTCGAGGGCATATCCTCAGGCTCTTCACCGAGCAACGCCTCTATGTTTCTGCTGCTGAACAGTTGCGGCCACTGTGAGCTGATCAACCTTCTGCTCCATTCCGAGGAGTCCACGCACTGGATGATCGCCCCATAGTCGTGGCCGTATTTCTCTGCCGCCTCATATTCAAATGGCACCTCGATTTGAACCAGCATAGCCTGAATCTGTCCCCACGCGCGCCAACACTTCCCTAGAGCTTCTGCCAGCTTCTTTGCTCTTGCCTGCACGATTCTAGCCTGGCGCCGACCGTACCTTTGCCGGTACCAGAGACCATAGGGACTCAGTTCCACTGTCACGGCAGCAGGACGCACTTTCTCGAGCAGACGGCGCAGCTTGCCTGCTCCGTCTGGATCACGATGCACCGTACCTACGAGCAAGAGCCCTTTGCCCCTGAGTCCCGTAGCAGCCATTTTCACTCGCGCGAGCGGATATTGTTCCCGAAACGTCGGAACCACCACTTTTCAGGATCAAACTTTTCAACTTTCTCCTGGACGAAAGAACATGGATAGAGCTGACAGTAATCGAGAAGCAAACGGTAGGCTGCATTCAGATCCTGCATTTTGGCCACGCTGGCTCGCTGGCTCCTCTGCCGGTCAGGATGCCATTCCTTGCAGAGTCGGCGATAGGCTGCCTTTATCTCTCTGATGCTGGCCCTCTCTTCCAGGCCTAGAAGTCTTCGAGCTCGGTCTATGTCAGCAAAACTGAAAGGTAACTGCTTCATTATTCCTCTACAGTGCCCGGGCTGCTGCTCAGCTTGCCTTTTCCAGGCTGAAAAGCCATGCGCTCCAACAGCGGCACAAGCTGCGAAAAATGACTCAGGTGGTAGTCGGCCTGCAGTTCTCTATTCCGATAGGCAATAAAGCATACGCCTGCCCGGAGGGCTGTTTCCTGGTCAACAGCCGAATCTCCCACATAACAGGCTTCCTGTCTGTCGATTTGGAAAAAAGATATGATCTTATCTATAGATTCGGGATGAGGTTTGGGCTGCGAAACATCCAAAGAGGTGACAACCATGTCGAAGTAGGGTTCGAGGGCAAAGCGGCGCAGCAAGCCTTTCATGGTGGTAGTTCGATTGGTGGCCACAGCAATGTGGTAGTTGCCATGCAGCTGCCGCAAACACTCTCGCAGCCCAGGTTGCAAAGTCAGCAGCGCCAGGATCGGCCCATAGTCCATATTTTGCCAATACTGCAAGGCCTGCTGGCGATGAGCGCTGTCTTTGAAAAGGAAAGCCAGGGACTGCTCCAGTGTGTGGGAGTGTACATAGGAAAGCTCCTCCTCGGTGAGAGGCTCCCTGTTGAAGTGGGAGAGAATCGTGTTATAAAAGGCAGCGTTTGCTTGCCGTGATTCAACGAGTACGCCGTCACAATCGAATATCACCGCGCGTATTCTCGAGCTCCCCCTGCCATGCTGCTCTTCCAACATCCTGTGGTCAGCCATCCTCCCCCGTGATTTTTTCCTGTCTGACGCTTTCTATGAAACGTTGATTGCTGCGCCGATTTCGCTTCACCTGAGCCAGAAATTTCCTCATCTCTCTGTCAGGAAACATGGCATTCAAGTCAAGTTCCGACTCACCAAAAACTCTATTGAGATCAATGGCATCCGCCTCGCAGTCGCTCTCCGCCTCCTGTGGCACATGTGGCTGCTGTTCCTCCATCTCACCTCTCGCCTGGCTGTTTCCCGAGGCAACATTTTCGCCAACCTCTCGAGGGGTCGAACATCTGATCGCCACTGTCAACGCTCCTCTTTTCTAGGCAGTAATTAAGACCATTCACTTGATCTCCTACCACATTCCCACAAAAGTTACTTTTCTTATTTCAACAAGTTAGTCACGAAGAACATTCTCCTTCTTTTATCCGCCGACTAATATATAATATCATCCAGAATGTCAAGCATTGCAGAGCTCCACAAACGACTCTAGGGAGGCAGTGAAGTGGCTCGGCCTGAAACTGAAATATTCGACATCCTGGTCATCGGCAGCGGCATAGCAGGACTCAGTTTTGCTCTCAAAGTGGCAGAAGAGTGCCGGGTTGCCGTGGTCACCAAGAAAGAAAAAGTGGAAACCAGCACCAACTATGCCCAGGGAGGCATAGCCTCCGTGCTGGGTCCGGATGATTCCTTCGATCTTCACATTCAGGACACCATTCAATCAGGCGACGGTCTGTGCCATGCAGATGTGGTGGAGATGGTAGTAAAAAACGGCCCGGCCCGCATCCAGGAACTGGCAGAGATGGGGGTTCACTTCAACATGGGCAAACGCGCCAACAGCTCCTTTGACCTCGGCCGGGAAGGAGGCCATTCCCGCAGCCGAATCGTCCATGCCCATGACATGACCGGCAGAGAAGTGGAAAGAGTTCTGGTGGCTATGGCCGAGGAGCATCCAAACATCGAGATTTTCGAAAATCACATTGCCATTGATCTTATTACTGAATGCCACTTCTTCAAGCGCGGCCTTCTAACCACCAGACGGAGGGTGCGGTGTTGGGGCGCCCATATCCTGGATATTCAGGGAAACAGAATCGTCACCTTCCTCGCCCAGAACACTCTGCTCTGCACCGGAGGTGCCGGCAAAGTTTACATTTACACCAGCAACCCTGACGTGGCCACCGGCGACGGTGTGGCCATGGCCTATCGCGCCGGGGCACTGATCGCCAACATGGAATTCGTCCAGTTTCATCCAACCTGTCTCTATCATCCCCACGCCAAGAACTTTCTCATTTCCGAAGCTCTGCGGGGCGAAGGCGGGCGGTTAATCGACAGACGCGGCCACCGCTTCATGGATAAATACCATCCCCTCGGGGATCTGGCCTGCCGCGACGTGGTGGCCCGGGCGATCGATACGGAAATGAAGCAGAGCGGCGATGATTGTGTCTACCTTGACATCAGCCATCGCGAGGCTGATTTCCTCGAGAAGCGTTTTCCCAATATCTATGATAAATGTCTATCGCTGGGAATCGATATGACAAGAGAACCGATTCCCGTAGTCCCTGCAGCTCACTATATGTGCGGCGGTATCCTTACTGACAAACAGGGCCGCACAAGCATCGAGCATCTCTATGCTCTTGGAGAGTCAGCCTGCACTGGCCTCCACGGCGCTAACCGCCTGGCGAGCAACTCCCTGCTCGAAGCCCTGGTATTCGCTCACAATGCTGCCCTGGATATCAACAGGCGAACTGAGACCGCAAAGAAAGAGCCGTTGCCCGAAATTCCACCGCTGGAGATGGACTTTCTCAGCAACAGGAGTGAGATGGTGCTCATTGCCTACAACTGGGACATAATTAGGCGCCTGATGTGGAATTATGTGGGTATCGTCCGCACAAACAATCGCTTGCGGCTGGCTCAGAACCACCTTGTCCAGATCCACCGGGAGATAAATGAACACTACCCAAATATCAGTCTCAACAGCGATCTCATAGAACTGCGGAACCTGGCAACGGTGGCACAAATCATCGTCACCTGTGCCCGGAGCCGCACCGAGAGTCGCGGTCTGCACTATAACCTCGATCATCCGCGCAAAGACGACGAGCATTGGCTGCACGACACCGTCACTCGCCTGGGGGACCAGCAAATGTTCTCGGGATAACAGCCTCCTCAGGAAATAAGGGCTCAGTCGCTCGGATTGAGCTCCTTTTCCCTGGGAAACATTGGCAGGTAACGATAGGAAAGAGAAATAAGCAGCGCCCCATATGCCACCAGGGCTACCGTGGGGGCCCACTCCTGCCAGGTGGGGATGTAGACCTGCCACTGATCAAAGGGCAGCACCGGTACAGCCAGGGTCTGCACGGTAAAGACGAAACGATTGAGCAAAATTCCGGTGCAGTCGAGCACACAGGCAGTAAGCAACCAGACGTCATCTTCCCTGCACCACGGACAGAGCAGCATCAGGGCCGGGAGCACGCCACAGACGCCGAGCTCGGCAACCAGCAGCCATTTGCCATAGGGCGACATGTAGAAATCACTGAGGTTGAACCCCTCACTCGGCGCCAGCTGACTGGCCCAGTACCAGGTGTCAGCGATCTTGACCACCATGTAGAAGGCCAACAAGTATCCGGTGATTCTGGCCAACTCAGAAAGAACTTCACGCCGGACCAGCTTCTTGCGGGTGATCTCCTGCAGCAGATAGCAAACCAGAATGGTGAGCGCCGGCCCTGAGGCTATGGCAGAGGCCACAAACAGGAAGAAAGTCCAGGGCCAGATAAAAAAGCCCTCACGGAAGGCAAAAGGCCTGCCGAACAGCACGCCGTACAATCCTCCCAGGGACCCCTGGTGGAAGAAGCTCAAAAAAGTCCCGGTGGCTGCAAACACCACCATGATCTCGTGCAGATTGTGACTGAAGTAGTGGAATTCAGGCACCCGATCCAGGACTCTGTTTTCCAGAATTAACGGCAGGTATTCAATAACGAGCACAATAGTGTAGCAGGTGATGCAAAAGACCACTTCCGTGAGCATGGAGTGGACATTTGGATGCCAGAATGTGAACCAGCCGCGCAGTGGTTGGCCGATGTCCAGGAGAAGTACGAGCTGGGCTCCAGTGTAGCAGATAAAGCCAATCACCACTGCCAGGTTAATGATGTCCTTCAGTTCCTTCTTGCCGATGACGTACGTGAGAAAGCCGGTAAAGAATGCCCCTGCTCCCAAGGCAATAATGCCAAGATCAGCCGTTATCCACAGGCCGAAGCCGAAATAATCATTCAGGCCGGTCTGATTGAGGCCTTTCCATAGGACCAAGAAGCCCGCCAGCAACCCCCAGCCGAGGAAAGCGAGAATCACCAGTACCCAGAGGGCGAACTTCTTGAACGAACAGCGTCTAACTCCCTCAGGAATGAGTGCAGAGTCCATGCTTATCCTCTCTTCTCCGTGGTATTTTGCCAACCGTTATCGACTCATATAAAGTTATCAGCCTGCTTGCGAATCCAATCCTGCTTGCTCAGATAGATTATCTTGGGGTGCGTCCCCAGCTTGGCCAGAAGCCGAAAAGCGTGAGGGCTCTTGGCCAGTTTGGCCACCTCACTGTGCGGGTCGTGAAGATTGCCGAAGGTCATTGCTTTTGTGGGGCAGGCCTCCACACAGGCAGGTACGTATTCTCCCTCCTCCAACTCGCGTCGTCCTTCCATAAATGCCTTGTCTTTAGCTCTCTGAAGCCTGTGGACACACATGGTGCATTTTTCCACCACACCCCGCATCCGTGGTGACACATCAGGCGTAAGCATCTGCTCCATCGGTTTCGGCCACTTCGGGTCCCACCAGTTGAAATAGCGGGCATGATAAGGACAGGCGGCCATGCAGTAACGACAGCCGATACAACGTACCGGGATCTGGTTGACAAGCCCATTTGCCTCGTCCCTTTTGGTTGCGTTCACCGGGCAGACAATGGTGCACGGGGAGTCATGTGGTGAGTCACAATGCTGACATGGCCTCGGCAAATACGCCTGTCGATGCTCAGGGTAAGGCTTGCCATTGTCCAGGTAAAACACCCTCAGCCAGGTGATGGAACGCAGCTTGTTACTCTCGTCCTCCCTGAAAGAAATGTTGTTTTCCTGCTGGCAAGCAACAGCACAGGCCATGCACCCGGTACATTTGTCGAGATCAATGACCATGCCGTAACGAACTCCACCTGTCTTGTGTTCGCTCATTTCTTACCTCACGCTCTGGAGATTTTTACTGGCGTTCCCCACCAGCTTGCAAGCCCGGTTAACGGCTCTTGCAGAACAGCGAGAACCTCATTGGCGTTCGCACCTTTGCCCCGGATGTACCTATCGAAGGCAGAGTGACCCAGTCCGAGCGGTATGAAAATTACCCCGGGTCTGGCAGACTCTGTCAGATGGAGGCGAACCTTGACAGAACCGATTGCCGTGGTCAGCTCCACGCGGTCACCCTCTCTGAGGCCCACTTCTTTTGCTGTTTTGGGGTTGATTTCAACGAAACTGTCTCTGCCCTTCAGCTCAAAATCAAACAGCATCTTGGTCATAAACGGCTGGTTTGCCAGAGGGCCATTCTCGATAATCATGACCTCATAGGGCATGAGCAGGTAAGGATATTCTTCTTTTCCTCCTGGAAGGTCAGCTGGCTGATAGTGCGGCAGATAGGTCGAATCCGAGCCAGTCACCCCAGCCTCTTTCAGAGCCTGGCAATAGAACTCGAACTTGCCGGAAGGAGTCTTGAAGGCAGAAGACAGGGAAGGCATGCTCTGAGAGGTGTCATACCAGCAGCCATGCTCCTGGAGCATTTCCCAGAGTTCATCTGCGGAGCCATAGTTAGGCGCAAGCCGCTCACCCAGGTGGCTCCATGGCTGCAGACCTGGCTCATCCGCCACCCTGCCGCTAGGAGCCGCAGCCAGTCCCTGAATTCTCGCCTGCAGCGCTTCTTCATAGTTGTCCCAGGGAAAACTGGCGGCCACACTGCCACCGAGCATTTTGGCAAGTTTGATTAGGACATCACCTGGATGGCGACACTCGAATCGGGGCTGCAGCACCGGCCGGCTCAAACCGAAGTAGGCGTACTGGAGCCCCCTGTCACCTGATACATCTTCGAAACGTTCCAGAAAGGTTGGTGCTGGCAAGATCAGATCGGCCATGACTGTGGTCTCATCCATAAAGGAGGAAAACGATACTACAGTGTCGATCTTTTCGAGGGCCTTGACAAAGAGATTCACATCGGCCAGATCATGCGCGGGGTTCGCCTCGTACACCCAGAGCATCTTTGTTGGATAGGGCTTCCCCTTGGGCACATTCTCGAGAAAATTGTACAGGAGGTGGCCTCCCAGAGGAAGGTCTGGTCCCCCGGAGCCGTCAAGCCTTTCTGAGCGCAGGCCATTACGGCTGGTACTATCCTGAACCACCTTGGGCCACGGTGCCAGCGGTGGCGTCACTGCCCAGCTCACACCACCTGGTCGATGCACACTTCCCACCAGTGCATTCAGACTCAGGACAGCAAGAAACTCATAGAGGCTGCCGTCCATCTTGCCCTGACCCCGGCCGCTCACTGCCAGAGCCGGCTTTGTCAAAGCAAAGTTCCGGGCCAGTTCAACTATTTTTTCCTGCTGAACACCGGTAATTTCGGCAACTCGAGCGGGGGTATACTCCTCGAGAAGCATAGACTTGAACCCCTGGTGGCGGCGACCCTGGCTGTCAGTCCAGTCATCGAAACCATGGGTGTAATTATCTACAAAAGCCCTGTCATAAATCTTCTCGCGGACAATTACATGGGCAAGACCCAGAGCGAGAGCAGCTTCTGTTCCAGGTGCTACGGCAAGCCATTCGTCTGCCTGGGAAGCGGTCAGTGAGCCGCGCGTTTCTATTTGAACCAGCCGGGTTTTCTGGCTGCCGCTCTTACTGCGCCACAGCCTGAACGCGCTCATCATTCGGCAGGGAGCACCCCATCCTTCTATAAGGTCAGCACCAAAACTCAATATCATTCTGGCATTTTCAAAATCATATGAAAGGGGAGTTCTCACACCCTGGCTCAGAAACACTCCAAGAGATTCCGCCTGCGCCGCAGCAGGCATGGTCAGGTAATTCGGCGACCCATAGGCTTCGAGGAAGCGGGAGAAAAACTCACTGACAGTTCCGTTCTGCTTGCCGCTCAGGCATACCAATCCTTGGGGTTGCGCCCGTAAGGATTTCAGTTTGGCTGCAAGCAGTGCCACTGCTTCGTCCCAGGTGATGGGCTCCAGGGTTTTCACCTCTCCCCGGGTACCTTTCTGTTTGAGGGGACTCTCTATACGGCTGATGCCGTAGTGGTATTGCAGGCCGGTGGCACCCAGAGGGCATATGCCTCCCTGATTGAGAGGATTGTTGGGATTGCCGTCTAGCCGTACAGCCCGTTTGCCATTGATAAGTCGAACTCTGATGCCGCAACCGCCAGGACAGAGTTGACAGACAGTATTGACCATAGTGGCCTCGCCCCGTTCAGGCGAAGGCCGCCAGGACCAGTTTTGTGACCAGATGGCAGAATCATCAGCCAGCTTCCACGGCAATGGTGACAGTAAAGTCCCCCCAATACCGCCAGCAATCAACTTGACAAAGGCCCTTCTGTCTACTTTCATGAGTAGCTTCCCCTTGAGCGATTGACCTTGTTCGTTCGTCTACTTATGACAGACGTCACAGCCGTTGTGCACACTTGCACGCGCATGGCAGTCCTCGCACTTATACATCTTCATAATCCCCTTGGGATATCCGGTGAGGCGATTCACCTGCACTGGTGGCGTCTCTTCCTCCTGGGAGGCGTCCCGGTGACAGGAGGTACACTCCATTTCGGCCATGAGCACATGAGCAGCGTGAGAAAAAAATACGTTATCCGGCTGCCTGGTATAGGAAAGCCAGGGGATCTCCTTGCCTGGCTCGACAAATTCTGTCACCAGTTTTGCTTCAGCCTCACTCTCGGTCATGGGCTCCTCGTGACATTCAGCACACTTCTCCACCTGGGGGATACCCACGTATGAGCCGTCCTCCCTGAAGCCATGGCAGTCTTCACAGGCCATGTCATTCTCCATGTGGACGGCGTGGTTAAAATTCAATGGCTGCTGCTGGGTAGAGTAGAGCAGCTTTGGGAAAACGACCCAGCCCACAAACAAGGCACCCACGAAGCCAACAACAAAGAGGGTCCAACCCAGTGCACCAGACTCCCGCTGTGTATGCTCTCCGCTCATGAAACGCCTCTATTCTCTATTTGATGTTGTAGGGTGAATGGATTGTCAACGCGCGTGATTTTCCGGGTCACGGTCAGCAGCACCCGGCACCACTCTTGAAAAAGCTTTTTTTCACAAATTAAACTGCTCCCTTTCTAGCGTGTTCATTTTCCTTTGTCAAGTGAAAATGTGTGCAATATCTTTATGCTATAGGTTTTTTCTTCTGTAAGGCCGCCGAACTTGACAGAGGAGGCATTGCTTTCTAAGCTGCACTGGACTTCTTGCCTCAAAGCCAGCAAGCAAAGCCCTTGCTGTGAATGACTATTTTCAGCAGCAGCGGCCTGCCAGGTGGTCGGCCTCTGCCATAGTTGGTATGATCACATAGAAAAAATCGCCGAGCGGCCGAGTAAAAGAGGCGCGGTTCAATTCGGAGCTCAGACAGTTTACTCATCGTCCTGCTGTTTCTAGCATGATCGTACCCCCAGCAACATTCCCCATTCCGCATTTGAAAGGTTTTGCCCATGGATCTCCACAAACTAGAGATCTTTTGTAAGGTTCTGGAATTGAAGAGTTTTTCCAAGGCAGCCGAAGCATGCCTTCGCTCTCAGCCCACGGTGAGTGAGCACATTCGCTACCTGGAAAATCTTTTAGCAGTGAGACTTTTTGATCGTTCAGGACGCGAGGTGACTGCCACAGCCGCAGGTGAAATCCTTTACACTTACGCCCGCAAAATGCTCAACGTCAAGCGTCAGGCCGAGAGGGCACTGCAACTTCACCGGGGCAAAATGGCCGGCACACTGGAGGTCGGAGGCAGTACTATACCTGGCCAGTATGTTTTGCCTGCCATTATTGGTCGTTTCAAGAAACAGTATGCAGAGATCCGCATCAAACTGCTGATCGATGATACCATGAAGATCAGCCAATTAGTTCTCGATGGCACTGTCGAACTGGGAGTGGTGGGTGCAAGAGTCAACAACGGCAAACTAGTCTTCAAAAAACTTTTTGAAGACGAGATGGTCCTGGCTGTGCCGCCTGGACATGCCTGGGAAGGGCAAACCTCAGTGAAACTCGAGCAGCTCACTGCTGCCCCTTTTATTCTGCGGGAGCCTGGCTCGGGCACCAGGATCATGACCGTGAAACTACTCGAAGATGCCGGCTTCGGCACTGATGCCACTCGTCAGGGCATAAAAGCAGGGGTAGGAGTATCAATCCTCTCAAAGATGGCCATCCGTGACGATGTACGCTTTGGTCTCATTGCGCAGGTGCCGATCAGAGGACTAGACCTGCGCCGCAGTTTCTATCTTGTAACACACAAGAGACGTTCACTTTCCCCACTTGGACAGGCATTCGTTGACTTTCTCTTTGAAATTCCCCAGGGAAGCGATATGTTTCCCTGAAAGGAGATTGCCCAGGAGCAGACCTCTCGAGGCGTCAGGTAGCGGCAACAGATCTCTTCTTCACCCGGCCATCTTGCCTGGCCTCTCCCCAGCGCTTTACTCAGAACCATGATCAGCCCTGTCGGTGCTGACAATGACCTGCTCCCCCATCTGCCGCCCGAGGCGCCGGGCAATCACTGGACACTTCACCTTTAACAGGAAAAACACGGGCGCCGCAACGTCACACAGTGTTTCGTAGTTTCCCTGGCCCTTGGCTATTATTAGATCTGCTCGCCAGAACAGTTCCTGGAAAGATGGCGAACAGAATTCCAGAATAGTGCCGGGCGCATTCGAGCCGTTGTCAACCACCTTTACCAGTTGCTGCAGCCCTGCTGCCTCGGCATCCTCTATGGTAGCATCGTTCAACACCGGCCCGCCGCGAACAACAAAGACTGTTTTTTCCGGAACCATTTGCTCGATGAGCAGCCGGTCGAAGACTATCTCGCCTGCATTGTCTCCCAGATAAACTATCCTTTTTGCTCGGGCGACAGCAGAGCGCAGAGAAGCAAGCATTGCAGTCGGCAGCTGCTGCACCATGGCCTGTTTGATTCCCTCCACCACCTGCTGCCTCTCAGGGGTGTAGCCCTGGCCAAAGTCTATGATGTTGCCGGCAATAGCCAACCGCACCGCGGTCTCAAAAGGATCAGCTGAATCATTTACCTGCTGCCGCATCTGTTCATACAACTCGAGGGCCAGCAGGTTGGACCTCTTTTTCACCTCTCTGTAAGGGTCTTCGCTACCAAGTTCCTGGCGAATCTCTGCGTGGATAATAGTGGCCAGTCGAGGCGGCGACTGCTGGAAGCTCACCTCGGCCAGCCGCAATAATACCTTCCTGAGTATCCTCTCCTGATCCCCCTCATCCACCTTTGCCAATCGCACCACTTCCATGGTTTGCCGCAGGAAGCAAGGGATACACTCCAGAGTCATGTTCATGAGAACCCCACCGTGGCCGGCTTGTAGCCCAAAGTCCTGATTGTTGGCGGTCTCCTGCCACAATGTTCAGTGCCTTTTCTGATGAGCTACATTTTTAATCATCCAGTTGTGAATAGCAGCCTGCAGCGTTTCTGCCGCCAGAGAAGCACAATGACGCTCTTCTGCTGGCATACCTTCGAGAACCGCAAGTATGGTATCGGCCGCAATTTGCGCCGCTTCATCTAGGTCTTTACCCGTGGCAAGTTCAGCAGCTACTGAACCACAGATCATGCTCGAGGCGCAGCCGTCTGTATAGCAACGGGCCTCCAAAATGTGGTCGTCTCTGATCTGCAGATACATTTCCATGGTATCACCGCAAGAACCCTTCAATCGAGCAAAGCTCGAGGCATTTTCAATTTTCCCCAGATGACTAGGGTGCAGCCATCTTTCCACAGCGGCCGCTCCATAGGTCTTCTTCGCTTGGGCAATTATCTCCTGTTGCAAATGTTCGGCAAATTCATCCAATGATCCACTCATGGCACTTCTCCTTCTCTTCCAGCAGCAACTTTTTTCCTTCTCAGATCAGACCTGACCCTCATGGCTGGGCGGCAAAATGCCGCTGTCATGGCCTGCGCAAACAATCGCGCCTTTCATGTTATGACGCCCCTCTTACAGATTACCCGCAAAGAGCTACCTCAACAGCGGCAGTATGCTCTTGTGCCTAATTTAACAATTGCCTTCCCTGTAAGCAACCATCTAGTTGTGACCAGCAGCATGGCATGGACCTACATCTTCTAAGCCTGGATGTCTAGTGGCCTGGCTAATTTCTATATTTACATTCCTACAAACTGTGATGTATTGTGCTTTTGGCTGTATCCGAAGTCTCGTTCAACAGGAAAGTTTGAGGAATGATGCCCTTCCGTATGAAAACCATGCTTTTTGTTTGCGCCGTGTTCCTTGCGGTCATGTCTTTGCAGGCCTTGGCCAACGCCGAAGGCGTGATCATCGACCACAACTGCACCGATCTGGGCAAAATCCCCTCCTACTGGATCGCCAAGGCCAAAACAGATCTTCACATTGCTTACCAGCATACATCTCATGGTAGCCAGTTGATCACTGGCATGAATGCACTGGAGAACTATCCTCTGTTTGGAAACAGCTACGATTGGGAGGACGATGGCTTGCCGCAGGAAGCACTTGACCTTGATGATTATGGTATCCCCGGCTGCCCTGATCTCAGCCAGGGGGACTATATTGACGAACATGGAGTAACCCCCTGGGTAACTGCCACGCGCAAATTGCTGGACAACCCGGCCAACAGCCACATCAATGTGGTGATGTGGTCCTGGTGCAGCATTAATTTGCACAATGCGCAAAGATACATCAATAACATGGAGATCCTCATTTCTGAATACGCGAATGTCACCTTTGTTTTCATGACAGGCCATGCCGAGGGACAGGGTGAAAACCTTTACGATGATCCCCAATCCGACGGGAGCGGTCACGTGCATTATAACAACGAGCTCATTCGCAATCACTGTCGAGCGAACCACCGGCTGCTTTTCGATTTCGCTGACATCGAGGCGTATGATCCCAATGGCGCCTATTTCTGGGACAAGGCTATGCTCGACAATTTGAATTATTCCGGAGGCAACTGGGCCGTACAGTGGATTGCTGCAAACAGAGGCTCTGAATTGGAAAGACTTACCACGGGAAATGACGTTTCAGGATACGATGGCTGCACAGGCTGTGCCCATTCGAGCACACCTCATGAGGCAAACATCAATTGCATCTTGAAGGCTAGAGCTGCCTGGTGGATGTTCGCACGGATCGCTGGCTGGCTTAGGCCTAACAGCTCTTCCCCAGCCGTTCTGCAAATCCTTCTATCCGAGTAACCTCTCTGCTACCTGTCATTGCCTTTGTCAACGCTAACATCCTCATGCACATGCGCTTCTCCCTGGAACGCTTGCGGACGCCGGCCCACACCGTCTCCAGCCATCTTCTGCAAACGAGACAGCTGGGAGAGGCGGCACCGAGACAGTGATGAACAACCTGGTTTACAAAGGCAGCTTTAATCTCTCCACTGAAAAAATGGCAAAGGGATTGCTTGTTTGATCTTGACAAATGACGGCGGTTATGTTTAATAATACCGCCTTTATGGACTATGATTTTTCTGCATCTCATAAACAACACAAAATTCTAACCCAACCTGTGAGCAGATAAGGGAGCGGCTCACATAGGAACGAGAGCAGATGAAACGTACCTATCAACCAAGCAACACCCGGAGGAAAAGAACTCACGGCTTTCTTGTGCGGATGCGATCCAAATCGGGTCGCAAGGTCATCAGCCGCAGACGGGCGAAAGGGAGAAAAAGGCTGGCTGTTTGAAGCAAGTTGACGAATAGGCAAGACGATTGAAAAAAAGAATCCTACCGGGTTCAGAGGTGCCGGGATCGAGTGGCAAAAAGAGATATTCTTTTAGCAAAGATGAGAGGTTACGCCGGCGCAACGATTTCCAGATTGTATTTCGCCAGGGAAGACGCCGCTATAGCAAGCATTTCATAGTCATTACGCGGCCAAATGAATTGCAGTTTTCACGTCTGGGCATCGCGGTCGGCAAAAAGGTGGGAAAGGCTGTAAAGAGAAATCGTCTGAAAAGGTGCCTGCGGGAATTTTATCGCCTTCACAAGCATGTATTGCCTGCCTCTCATGATCTGGTCATTATCGCGAAACAGGGTTCCGCAGAATTGCGCTACCATGAAATTCGCGAGGAGTTAACGTCCATTTTATTGGACGACAATAATCATGCTTAAGGATCTTTTACTCGGATGTATTCGGGTCTATCAGCTGGTAATCTCGCCATGGATCCCCCCGGCCTGCCGTTTCACCCCGACGTGTTCTGAGTTTGCCCGTCAGGCCATTCAGGCTTTTGGTGTGAGACGAGGCCTCGCCCTTGCCTTCTTTCGTCTCCTTCGCTGCCACCCACTTCACCCCGGCGGCTATGACCCAGTGGAAAATCATCGTAGGTCCTAGTGTTGCTCTCTTTTTTGCCCACGGAACCCGAGAAACAAGGTGCGCCGGACAGAGCATATCGCCGCAGGCTTTCTGTAGATGAGGACGCTCTTCATGCTGCCCGGCTCAGGAGTTTTTCATAATGGACAAACGAGCTTTCCTTGCTGTCATACTCTGCCTGTTGGTGCTCGTCCTGTGGCAGGCATTCTTTGCGCCCAAGCCTCCTCCACCAGCAGCAAAGAAGGGTCCTGCCGCGGAAAAGGTGGCCAAAAGAGCTCCCGTGCCAAAGGAAGAAAAGGTTGCCCCACAAGCGAGCCCTCGGGTTGACAATGCCCGAATGGCGCCTCCTGGCCTGCCCGCCGCCGCCAAGCAGACGAGCCGCGACATCACCGTTGAAACGCCACTTTATCGGGCGGTCTTCACTGAGACAGGCGGACGTCTCAAGAGCTATACCTTGAAACGCTATCGCGAAACTATTGCCAAAGATTCGCCCGGCATGCAGTTGGTAAGAAACCAGAAAATCGAGGAGCTGCCCCTTGCCTTCAACTTCCTCAGTCATCCGGTGGCAGCCCTGAATCTGGCTCACTTTTCCGCCGATCAGACAACTTTGAAAATCAGTGAGGAAGGCAAACCCAAGAAGCTCACCTTTACCTACGAGGCCCCTGGCTGGTTGAGGATTGTCCGAGAATATCTCTTCCATCCGGACAGTTACCTCATAGAGTTGAACATCGCAGTAACCAACCTGGGATCTCAACCGTGGGAAGATTCCCCCACCCTCAGCCTGGTGAACGTGCCATTTTCCGAGAAGGCCGGGCGGTACAGCTTTCAGGGGCCTGCTTTGCTAGTGGACAATAAACTGGATGAAATCAAAGTCAAAAAGATAGAGGGCGAAAAGGTCATTCCCGGACCGGTAGAGTGGGTGGCTTATACCAATCAATACTTCATTATGGCGGTGGTTCCTCAAGAACAAGCGCCAAATCATGCCCTCCTCAAAATCTTGGAGCCAGCCACGCACATGGTTGAAAGCACCTTCGTCGGCCCCAAAAGTTTGATTCAGCCAGGTGCCAGCAAATCTTTCCACTACACCCTTTATATGGGGCCAAAAGATGTAAAAACCCTGAAAGCGGCCAACCTAAAATTGGAAAAGGCGGTGAACTTCGGCTGGTTCGATGTCATTGCGCAGCCTTTACTGGTATGCCTGAAATTCTTCAACCGTTTTACGCACAATTATGGTGTCGCCATCATTCTGTTGACAATCTTGATAAAAGTACTGTTCTGGCCTCTCACCCGGAAGAGCTACGAGTCCATGCAGGCCATGAAAAAATTGCAGCCCAAGATGGCGAAAATACGGGAGAAGTATAAAGACGACAAGGAACGAATGAATCAGGAAATAATGCAGCTCTATCGTACTCATAAAGTCAATCCTCTGGGTGGCTGCCTGCCGATGGTGCTGCAGATACCGGTATTCTTCGCTCTTTATCGGGTGCTCTATAGCTCGATCGCCTTGCGACATGCACCATTCATGTTGTGGATCAACGACCTGTCAGCACCTGATCGCTTGAACATAGGCTTCCAGATCCCCTATCTCGGTGGTCTGCCTGTATTAACCTTGCTCATGGGAGTCTCCATGTTCGTCCAACAAAAGATGACCCCCACAACAGGCGACCCCCGACAGGAAAAAATGATGCTTATGATGCCCGTTGTTTTCACCTTCTTGTTTGTCAACTTTCCCAGTGGCTTGGTGCTTTACTGGTTGGTAAACAACATTCTCCAGATCGGGCAGCAATACTTTATTAACAAAAAAGCACAGACCTGATGAGGAATTGTGGCTGAGCCCCGACTCCAATGCCGCCAGTCTTCGAAACGGAGGAAACAATGTCTGGTATTGAAATCGAAGCAAAAACTGTGGAGGAAGCAATTGCCAAGGCCTGTGAGCAGCTTAATCTCACTGCAGACCAGCTCAACATAGAAATCGTTTCACAAGGGTCTCCCGGTATTTTCGGACTCGGCACCAAAAAGGCGAAAATACTGGTCGCCCCCAAAGAAGTGGAAGATGAAGTCTTCCTCACCAGAGCAAAGGAAATTCTGGAGCAGATTCTCTCTCACATACAAGTTCCAGCCACGGTTAGTGCCAGCTGGGTAGATGGTCAGATAAAACTCGATATCTCCAGCAATGGTTCAGGCCTGCTCATTGGCAAGAGAGGTAAGACCCTGCAGTCCCTGCAATACATTGTCAACAAGATGTTCAACAAGAGATCTTCCAGAAAGGTCCATATCCTTATTGATACAGAAAACTACCGGGAGCGAAGGCGCCAGGCTCTTACGGAGGTAGCCCTTCAATTGGGTGAGCGAGTCAAGAAATCAGGCAAGCCAGCAGCAAGCAGCCCCATGAGTGCCTATGACCGCCGAATATTGCACCTCGCCCTCAAGGACGACCACGAATTGAGGACCAGAAGCAAAGGCGAAGGGGAGTTTCGTAAAGTCGTTGTATTCCCCGTGAAAAAGCAGGAAAGC
Source organism: Deltaproteobacteria bacterium (assembly GCA_019309045.1). Lineage (NCBI taxonomy): Bacteria > Pseudomonadati > Myxococcota > Myxococcia > Deltaproteobacteria bacterium. Next base: position 40,684 of record JAFDGZ010000021.1, read on the forward strand.
AACAGAGAGAATCCTGCCAACAACAGTACCAGCTGAGATGCTCACACCAAGGGCTGAGGTCGACACCAGAATGCCGCTGTAGACAACTGGCAGGCCTCTGAGGTCGCCATCTCAGGATGATCCCGGCAGCCGCCGCCGTCAATATGCGTGCTTTGAAAACCCCTGAAGACACTATCGCTGCCATAGCCACTCCTATAGGGACTGCTGGCATAGGTATCATAAGGCTCAGCGGTCCGCAGGCATGGGCCGTGGGCCAACGATTGTTCCGCCCCCGAAAAGATCGACAACATCTCTCTTCACACCAGCTCTACCTGGGGCATATCATCTGTCCGGAGACCGGCAAAGCAGTGGACGAGGTCCTTGTCAGTTTTATGAAGGCGCCTCACACGTACACCCGAGAGGACGTGGTTGAGATCAACTGTCACAGCGGCCTTGTCGTTCTGGAAAGGATTCTCCACCTCATCCTTTCGCACGGGGCTCGCCTGGCAGAACCCGGAGAATTCAGCCGACGCGCCTTTCTGAACGGCCGCATCGATCTCACCCAAGCGGAAGCGATTGCCGATCTCATAAATGCCAAAACTCATAAGAGTCTCGAACTGGCCGGTGAGCAGCTCCAAGGCAGAATGCACCAGCTGATCGCCAGGATCAGAGGTGATCTGCTCGATCTGCTGGCGTATGTGGAGGCTGCCATCGATTTTCCGGAAGATGATGTAGAGTACCTGAATCAGACGGATTTCACCGAACGGCTTCGCAGTCGGGTATATGAGCCTGTGAAACAACTTCTGCAGCGGTATGAAGACGGCCGTATTCTGCGCGAGGGGTTGAGCGTCATTATTACTGGTAAACCCAATGTGGGCAAATCGAGTCTGCTCAACAACCTGCTGAATTCAGAGCGGGCACTGGTTACTCCCATACCCGGCACTACCAGAGATCTCATCGAGGAGGGCTGCAGTCTGCGGGGCATCCCTCTGCGTTTGGTAGACACAGCTGGTCTTCATCCTTCTGAGCACCCGGTTGAGCGGCTGGGAATCGAACGCGCCAGAGAACGACTGTCCCGAGCCGACCTCGTGCTCTTTCTCCTGGACCGCAGCCAGCAGTTGACCAAGGAGGACGCTCACATCTATCAAGAGATCTCGAGCAAACCCCGACTGCTGATTGTGAACAAAGTGGATCTGCCACCGCATCCTGACTTCAGCGAGCTGACAAAGCACTTCCCAGGTGAGCGGTTTCTGCAGGTATCCGCCCTGCGAGGAGACGGCGTCGAAGAACTCAAGGATGCCATCTTGGAAACCATAATTGGTGAGCGCCTTGACACTGAAACCTCGCTGGTGGCTCCTAACCTGAGGCACAAGAAGTGCCTGGAAAGTACGCTCGAAGCCCTGGCGCGTAGTCTCAATCTGCTGGAATCAAATGGCGCCCCAGAATTGCTCGCCGTTGAACTGCAGGAAAGTCTGGCTCACCTGGGTGACATCATTGGTCAGACTACTAGTGAGGATGTCCTGGACCAAATTTTTAATCAGTTCTGCATCGGCAAATAGGGTGGACAAGAAAAGCCTCCTACACCTTCTGCGAAGAAGCTGTGACCAGATCGGCGTTGAGCTCATCCCTGATCAGGCAGAGCAGTTCTGGCTCTACCTGCAAGAACTTCTGGAATGGAACCAGAAGTTCAACCTCACCGGCATCACTCAACCGGAAGAAATACTGATAAAACACTTCGTTGATTCACTCACTCCTCTTCCTTATCTGGCCGGAGCCAAGGGTCTCCTCGACATCGGCACCGGCGCAGGGTTCCCCGGCATCCCTCTCAAAATAGCTGCTCCTTTTATGCAGGTGCACCTGGTGGACTCACGCAGAAAAAAGATCACTTTTGTGCAGCACATCATTCGCAGCCTCAATCTGCAGAAAATTCTTGTCAGCCATGGGCGAATAGAGGAGATGCCGGAGGTGGTGCCCCGCTATCAGATCGTTATCAGCCGCGCCTTTCAGCAGCCAGAACAGCTGTTCCATTTGCTATCCGGGCTGCTGGCGCCGCAGAGTGTGCTAGTGGTCATGCTCGGCCCCACGAACTCTGGAGATCGCTCCAGGCTGCAGAAGCTTGGCGCCGCTAGCAGGCTGGTGCTCAGCCGTGTGGTGTGCTTGCAGCTGCCGCATCGCAGTGGCGCTCGAACCCTTCTCTTTTTCAACAAGCGATATTAGTCTCTCTCGGGTTCATAGGCAAAAGTGGCCCACACAGGTATGTGGTCTGAAGGCCTCGGCCTGGCTCGCAATTCCTTTACCATGCCGCACTCTCTGCTGAGCGCTGCCATTGGTGCAGTAGCCCAGATATGATCTATCCGCAGTCCCATGTTGCGGCGAAAGGCATTGGCCCGGTAATCCCACCAGCTGTAGTGGCCCCTTTCCTTGTGATGACGACGGAACACATCCTCCAAGCCCCAATTTTTCAATTCTGTAAGAGCTGCCCGCTCCTTCGGGTGAAAACCTATCTGTCCTTCCATGGCCTGCGCATCGTAGACGTCTCTTTCTTCCGGGGCAATATTGAAGTCGCCAACAAGCAGCAGATGGTCGGCTGGTGAGTGCAACCTCTCCAGATACCTGCGGAGTTCCGCAATGAATTCCAGTTTGTAGATGAACTTTGGAGAGGCGGGCTCAGCTCCATTGGGGATATAGGTGTTCAACAGGCGCACTTTGCCCACGGTAGCAGCGAGCAAACGTTTCTGGCCCTCCGCCTCGTAATCAGGAAAACCTGGCAGGACATCCACAAGTGGATATCGCGAGATGATGGCCACGCCATTGTAAGTCTTCTGGCCGCTCACTGCCACTTCATAGCCGCGTTCACGAAAGACCTCGCCGGGGAAAAGTTCGTCTGGCACCTTAATTTCCTGAAGACAGAGCACATCTGGCTGTTCCGCAGCCAACCACTCAAGTACTGCTGGCAAACGCACCCTAATTGAATTCACATTCCAACTGGCAACCTTCATTCAAATCTCCCCACCTCTAGAGCAAGCCGTTCTTGCTTGCACCCTTTGGCGCCAGTACGCTTCGGCAAGTAGTTCTCCGAAACTTTCTGCCAGGCTCTGGTCTGTCCTCAGCCGCAGGTGAACTTCCTGGGGCAGCTCATCCACCTCTTCGAAGGCCAAACCTTGAGCAGCCATGTGCTGCAGCCGAGCGTCGCTATAGAGCACCTGCCCCTGGCGTTGCGCAAGCCTCTGTCGCCGCACCTCCTCAGGACAAAGACATTCCACAGCTATCAGGCAGGCATCCATCTCTGCAGCCACTTGTCTCGCCCGCTGCCTCTGGTGCCGTTTACCGAAAGTCGCATCCAGGATACAGGAGTTGCCCTGTGCCAGCTGCCTGCGTGCTGCGAGAAGGAGCTGGTCATAGGTGCTCTCCGTGGCAGCTTCACTGTAGATGCCTTTGCCAAACTCTGTGACCACCCCGGTATGCGGCTCAATGCCGTGCAGCTTTTTCCGGATTACATCCGAACGCACTACCTTCACCTGAAAGCACTCAGCCAGTTCATCGGCAATCCTGCTTTTGCCGCTGCCGCTCAAACCGCACATGAGCCACAGGGTCGGCCGGCTGCAGGTGGCCGCATAGAGCTTCCCCAGGTCCAGGTGCCGCTGAATCTTCTCGATGACCTCCTGGCGCTGGCGCTGTTGCAGACCCCCTTCTGCCAGCCTGAGGCAGTCCACCTTGCACCGCACCAGGGCCCGATAGCATTTATAGAAATCCAGCAGAACAAACACCTCGGGATCATTTGCCGCGCTCGCATAGGTGCGCACCAGTGTGTGGCTGAGATCTTCTCTGCGGTAAAAGTCGAGTCCTTCGCCCAGAAAGGCCAGATCCGCGGTGACGTCATTGTTGCGAAACCGGTCATTGAACTCGATGCAGTCTATAACCTGCACAGTGTCCAGAAAATAGACATGCTCCAGCCGCAAATCACCGTGTCCGTCGCAGATGTGGCCGTGGGCAATCCGCCGGTCGAAGAGCACTTTCCTGTGCTCCAGGAATTCTCTCACATTGTGCCGAATATACAGAAACGGTTCAGCTGGCACTACTCGGCTCACAAAGGGCTCGATCTGGGAAAAGTTCTCTTCACAGTTTAGCCTCACAGTTTCAACCGTTCCCATTTTATCGATGGATTGCCCGTGCCGAGCCTTCCTGTAAAAGTTAGCAAGAAGTACTGCCAGTTCCGCCACCAGTCCTTCATGCAACTCACCACGACGGAGGAGCTCCAGCATGGAGCGCTCTCCGGGGAGCTGCCTCATTTTGACTGCATATTCCACCACCTCTCCTGGCCCGTCCAGTTCATAACCGCCAGCCTTTCGAGTGACAGCCACCACACCGAGGTATATGTTGTGACTGAGCCGCTGATTGAGATGAACTTCGCGCTCGCAGAAATGGCGCCGCTTCTCCAGGGTGGAAAAATCCAGGAAGCCAAAATTGACGGGTTTTTTCACCTTATAGGCGTAGCCGCCTGTGAGAAAAACTTTGGAGATGTGGGTTTCACAGCAAAAAATCTCTTCCACTGCATGCGGATACAAGGATGGCTTCAGAAAAGCCGCCTCTATCTCAGGAGGAATATCCCCTATTTGCTGCAATGTGGAATTCTCGCCCGCCACTGTGTTCACCCCTGTTATCATTGCCCTGTATTATCTTATGGTAACGTAGAACAGTTGAAACTGCCAGAGTGTACAAAGATGATCTATCAGCGAATTGTAAACCTTCTTTTTATGAGCCGGGCACAGGGGATGAGGTCATCTCTGTGGAGGTTGCAGGAGAACTCGCCCAGTGGTCAGAGCCAGCACCTGACCGGCAATCCGGGCTGATCGCGAAATGATGAGGAAGGAACCAGATGGCTATGAGCCAGGATTGCCCCCTTGCCTACCAGATGCAACGCACAGGATACTGCATGATTAGTCTGTCCGGGGTAAGAATCAGCAAACCATGCACCATTGCCTGACAGATGAGCATCCGGTCGAAGGGATCTTTATGCATTTCAGGCAGACGACTGAGGTGGAGAGTGGTTTCCTCGTCTAGAGGCAAACTAACCACACCATGTTCTTCACGCTGGGCCGGAATGAACCTCTCTACGGCCTCGGGAAGAGGCAACCGGCCTATGGCGTGCTTGATGGCTATTTCCCAGGTTGACACAGCGCTGAGGTAAACCTGGTTTCCGGGATTGACAAAGACCTCTCGCGCCACATCAGACAGTTCGGGAGCGTCGGTTATGAGCCACAGAAAGGTGCAGGTATCCAGGAGTATTCTCATGTTCCGTCAGCATGGAAGGCCGCGATCATTTCATCCGGCAGCGGTTCGAAAAACTCGGGTGGAACCCGAAATTTGCCTTTGGCAAGACCTATGGGCCGCTCCGATTCTCTTTCCCGAGGAAGAGGCCGTATTTCGGCAATGGGAACATTCCTCTTGCAGAGAATGATCGTTTCCCCCTTTGCCAACCGGCCAAGATACCTCGACAGATGAGTCTTTGCCTCATGAATGTTGATCTTAATCATAACTATCATTTAAACTATATAATAAACTAAGTCAAGATAATCTTTTATTAGAGAGCCATGAAACTGCATATTGAAGCTCAAGTTCTTACTCTTGTCGACCGCAGATAACCCTCCTGTCTTTCTCCGCAGCCATAGATCTCTGCGCCTCCCGTTGTTGCAGGTCGGTACATTGACTTCCATGCACTTCACTACCTTCAAAAGTGGGGCAAGAACTGAGTACTTTGTTTCGGAAAGTTCAGGGCAGCGTTTCTTTTCTGATTACTGCCCCTGCAAGGTTGCGGCTATCTGCGAAAGAGAGGTGCGCAGGCTGCTGATCAGTCGCGATCTAGAGTCGCTGCTGTGATATCTTTCCACTACCTGCAGCAGTTCCTGTATGCGGGCGATGGAGTGCATGGTCTGTCTGCTGCCGAGGATCTCAGTTTCCTGTTGCAGGAGGCAGGTAATCAGTTGCATGAAGGCCGCGCTGATTATCCTTTCAGCTGCCTCACCCTTGTGGCGCCGGCTTGCCACCTGAAGGGCTCGGCTCACGTTTTCATGGCCGCTGTCGCCCACCTGGTATCCGGCGAGTACTTCTTTGCTTTCCACAGGCAGAGACGCCCTGCAGCTGCTTATGAGTCTGGTGCTGTATTCCGGGCCGAGTTCTTCTTCCACGTGCTTGCTGATAGTTACCACCACATCGTGGTAGATGGGAAGGAGTCTGATGGGCTCTTCTGCCTCACGCCGACCTTTCTCAGAAGCAGCAGAAGGCAGGGGGCGAATCAGTTTGGAGCTGGCCATGGCGTAGAGAATTTTGTAAATTTCAAACTCTGAAATGCCGGTCATTTTTACCAGATCCCGTACACTTCTGCTGCCGTCCATGAGGGATGCAACTTTCAACTCCCTGGGCTCCAGGGTGACCTTTTCATTTTCAGTCCCGGGCTGATGCTTTATTTCAAAGACCATAGTGTCGCTGGGAATGACCTTCTTGATTACTGCCCACTCATCCATGCGGCGCGCTGCTTCCAGGATGATTTCCATGGTATTGATCTCGTCGAAAACTCTCTCATCAAAATCAACATGTGATTCGCGAAATTCGAATCTGCCCTCTTCCCACAAAAAGATATTGAGCACCGTTTCTCGCACCTGATAGCGCACAATCCTCTTGAGGCTCTCCTCATCCACGTATCCAAAAGCCAGCAGCACCTCGCCGACTGGTCGTGCCGTTCTTCCTGCCTGGGCAACCACCTCCCGCAGCTGCTGCCGGGAAATAACGCCCCTTTCCAGCAGCAGCTCTCCCAGACGCAGCTCCTTTAGACCACTGCTCGCCGCAATGATGGTACCGTTCTTCAGATAGATGGCCGCCTTGGCCTCCTTGCGGGCAATTTCCAGTATACCGGTCTTGCCCTCCGAAGAAAGGATCTGCAACACTGTGGAAAGGTTGAGTGACTTGAGGTCTCCCGTAAACGCCACGACAAACTACTCCCTGTTATTAACAATGAATGTTGTAACAACTGCAAGGGTGGTGCCGTTCCTTCCTGTTTATAGTGGATTGTCCACGATTCAGGCAAGAAAAAAAGAGTGTCGCTCAGGGCGCCATCCCGGGTATAGTAGTTTTGTAGCGGGAATGCCTGCTGCTAGAATGGTAGTACAAATGCCTTGTCGGCAGAGGCAGCTCATCTGGTCGAGGCTCTGGCAATGAATAAACCCCTCGCCATCGTGGCCATTGGAGGAAACGGCATCTGTCCCTCGGAGCCAGGGACAGAAATGTCCTTTATTGCCCAGCTGACCCATACCAAACGTACCCTCTGGAACATTATGGCTCTGTTTGACCGCTATCAGGTGCTCCTCACCCATGGCAACGGCCCCCAGGCCGGTCTGGTCTACGAACGTTTGCATCCAGCCACACCTTTTGGCGTAATAACCCTCATCACTACTCCCCAGATAAGTTCTGCCATCACCCGGGCTTATGAGGAGCTTATTCTGGAAAACAACCTGCAGGGTCTGCCGCCTCTGGAGCCCGTGCTCACCTGGGTGGCAGTAGACCCCGACGATCCAGGCTTCAGCCAACCGACAAAACCTGTGGGGCCGCAATATCGGGAGGCTGAGGTCACCAGCCTGCTCGAGAAGCATCCAGAATGGAAATTCGGACCTTATGGCGAGGGGCTGCGCCGCCTGATTGCCTCTCCCAGGCCCAGAGCCATCTTGAACCTGGATGACATCCGGGAGGTCCTCGCCGACGGCAAGGTACCGGTAGCCCTGGGAGGAGGCGGCATCCCGGTGTCCCTGGACCAACAAGGAAGAATGGAGATCACGGACGGCATTCTGGATAAGGATCACTCTTCAGCCCTGCTGGCAGCAGAACTCCGGGCTGATCTCTTTCTGCTTCTTACTGGCGAGCAGGGCATCTTCACCGGCTACGGCACCAAGGCGCCAACATTTCACCGGCAGCTGAATTCTTGCCAGCTCGGCAGAATGCTCGCCGCTGGAGAGTTTCCCCCGGGGAGCATGGGTCCCAAGGTGGAAGCAGTGCTTCATTTCCTTTCGGCAAATGCTGAGGGCAGGGCAATAATAGGATCAGTTGCAGAAAGAGTCGACAGGCTGCTCAGCAACGAAAGTGGCACCACTGTCGTCTCTGGTTGACGACAAGGTGCCGGTGGCAAACAGCCAACCAGGACATGCTCAGTTGGCCTGCACTGCGCAGCCTCGTCAACAATCAGGATAGCATCTGCCCTGCTGCCACAACGCCACAGCTTGCTGAAAAAGCCTGCGATAGCCAGCCGTACCGCCAAGTCCTTTTCTGCCGAAGTTGAAGTTGATCTCTATGAACATCGGCGGGCCCTGGTCTGGAAACATGAGATCAAAGGCTGCCAGGTTGATATCTGCTACCTTGCAAAACCTCGCCACAGCACGTATGCCTGCCATTTGCTGCTTGGGACGCCCGTGTCTATCGATGCGCCCGCCGCGACATATATTGTTGTAAAAACCGCCATTTCCCACGCGGAAATAGCTGACAATTCTCGCACCCACCACCACCACCCGCAGGTCTCGGCCTTGATGCTTTATCCACTCCTGAATGAGCAGGGGCTCCCCTTCCGGCAGTTTGCCGAGCGCAGCCTCGAGCTCCAGGCTGTTACAGACGGGAAACACGGCCACCCCACCGCCACCCCTGTCTCCCTTTAGTACGAAAGGATACGCAAGGGGCAAGCCATCGACTGTCTGCATCAGCAAGTGCTGTCTGTTGTGAAAGATTGCAGTCCTGGGGTGCCGCACAGCCAGGTGCTGAAAGAGCATCGTTTGTCTTGTCTTACCCGGATAGGAGAATTTTGCCTCCAGCCGGGGGAACCAGTCTCGGGCCAGGGCAGCAATTTTCCGGTAGCGTGCTGGTCTGAGCCCCGGAGGCATGACAACCCCTCGAGCACCTCTGATCAACTTCACCACAGTTGGGTCATCCAGGGGTGCCAGATTCGGTAGATTTTCCTCCAGCTCCACGAGCGGGTTCATGGAAAGGAAGTAGGAAGGCATGAGCAATCCTGGTGCAAAGATGAGAGAAAAGCCTTTTACATTTTTTTTTGCATCAAGTAATATGTGTAAAAAAACACAAAATCAATCATAGACTAAGTAACATGGTTTGATTCTGCTACAGCTGAACATAGAGCATCCTTTCTGAAAGATCTGGACCTCCCATGGGATGGTTTCGTATTCTATCACGACTCGCTGAATGCATGAAGGAGGTAAGCAGAGAATGAAGAAAGAAAACAGTATCACAGATGTGGGCGAGATGAAAGACAGGGTCATGATCGACCTGTTCAAGAGGCGCATCCGCCAAGCGAATATTGATCTGGATAAGTTGCGGGGGACATGGGCAGAAACCAGCGACATTCTCAAGGCGCACTTCGGCAAGATTACCAGAACAATGAAAAACAACGAAAACAAGCTCCGCAACCTCTACCAGGCAGCCATTGACGAACTCAAGAAAGAAAAGCGCCAGCCGAACTGAACCGGCCGGCGCTCAGCAGTAGTGCTCCACATGGCTATCACCGCCCAGAACCCTGACCACCCCGCAGGGAAGGCGGCAAAACAGTAGACATTGGGCACTGGATAAAGGCTGTCCCTGGATCGCTGCCGACAACCAATACCGCTCAATGCAAAATGAAGGTCCACTCCCCTCCACTGCACGTTCGGTAGTAGCAACCTTCAAGTTGCGCCTGCGGCCATTATTACCATTATTACAATGATGCCATGGCGCAATTATTCTTCGGAATCGATATCAACACAGCGCAATGCAGGCTAAAGCCTGCGGCTACCAGCTCGTTGCCGTGTCTGCAGTCCCCTGCCACAACCGTTAGCCGATAACCCTGCCCCCGTTTCCTGGCAGCCCGCAACTTCTACCTCAGCTGTTAGCTTGCCTCGACCGCCTCCAGCACCACTTCCTCCTGCTCTTCAGGTGGGATGATCTGGAAGGCGATTTCCTGATTTTCCACTACCGCCTTCACTTTACTGCCATCTGCCACCTCACCGGCCATGATTTTTCTGGCCAGTGGTGTCTCCACCAGTTTCTGAATCACCCTTTTCAGAGGTCGGGCACCGTATACCGGATCATAGCCCCGTCTGGCCAATAAATGTTTGGCCTCCTCACTGAACTCCAGACTGATGCGGCGATCCTCGAGCCTGCGCTGCAGCCAGGCCACCTGGATCTCCACGATTTTGGCTAGCTGTTCTTCAGTGAGGGAACGAAACACCAGAATCTCGTCCACCCTGTTGAGGAACTCGGGCCTAAAGTGCTGTCTCATTGCCTCCAGCACCCGGTCTCGCATACGCTCATAGCTCGCCTCGTCCGTGCCGGTAGTGTCCAGGATGTACTGACTGCCGATATTGGAAGTCATGATGACGATGCAGTTCTTGAAATCCACGGTTCGACCATGTGAGTCGGTCAGCCTGCCGTCATCCATAATTTGCAGAAAGATATTGAAGACATCCTGGTGTGCCTTTTCGATTTCGTCAAAAAGGATGACAGAGTATGGTTTTCGACGAACCGCTTCTGTTAGCTGGCCTCCCTCCTCGTAGCCCACGTATCCTGGCGGTGCTCCGATCAAGCGGGCCACTGTGTGCTTCTCCATATACTCGCTCATGTCAATGCGCACCATGTTGTTCTCATCATCGAAGAGGCTTTCCGCCAGGGCCCGAGCAAGTTCCGTCTTGCCAACACCTGTAGGGCCGAGAAAGATGAAGGTGCCTATGGGACGATTCGGGTCTTTTATGCCGGCCCTCGAACGCAGCACTGCTTCCGCCACTGCCTGCACAGCCTCGTCCTGCCCCACCACGCGCCGGTGCAGGTGTTCTTCGAGCTTCAGCAGTTTCTCCCGCTCACCTTCCATGAGTCTGGTGACCGGAATATGAGTCCACCGGGAGACGATCTCAGCAATCTCCTCATCGGTCACCTCTTCGCGCAGCAGTCGGCCCGTACCCTGCTTGCTGACGAGGATCTCCTCCTCTGCCTTGAGCTTTTGCTCCAGTTCGGGGAGCCTGCCATGCTTCAGTTCCGCCGCCCGATTGAGATCGTAGTGGCGCTCGGCCACACTGATCTCGTGGCGCACCTTCTCGATTTCCTCACGCAGAGCCTGCACCTTGTGAATGGCCTCCTTTTCCGCCTCCCATTGGGCTCGCAGGCCGTCTGCCCGGTCTCTGAGTTCGGCCAATTCTTTGCGCAGGGCAGCAAGCCGCTCCTTGCTGGCTTTGTCTTTCTCTTTCTTGAGCGCCGCTTCCTCGATCTCGAGCTGCATCACCCGTCTGGTCACTTCATCCAGTTCAGTGGGCATCGAGTCCATCTCCGTCCGAATGGTGGCGCAGGCTTCATCCACCAGGTCGATCGCCTTGTCCGGCAGAAACCGGTCGGTGATGTACCTGTTGGAAAGCACTGCTGCTGTGACAAGGGCGCTGTCCTGAATGCGCACTCCGTGGTGCACCTCGAAGCGCTCCTTGAGACCCCGCAGGATACTGATGGTATCTTCCACGGTTGGCTGGTCCACCATCACTGGTTGAAAACGTCTTTCCAGGGCCGCATCTTTCTCGATATACTTGCGGTATTCATCCAGGGTGGTGGCGCCAATGCAATGGAGCTCGCCGCGGGCCAGCATGGGTTTGAGCATGTTGCCCGCGTCCATGGAACCTTCGGCCCGGCCTGCGCCCACGATATTATGGAGCTCATCGATAAAAAGCAGGATGCGCCCGTCGCTCTCCTTGATCTCTTGCAGCACGGCTTTCAAGCGCTCCTCGAATTCGCCTCTGAATTTGGCTCCTGCCACCAGGGCGCCCAGGTCGAGAGCAAATATGGTCTTGTCCTTGAGACCTTCCGGGACGTCGCCCCGCACGATGCGGTGCGCCAGTCCCTCAACAATAGCGGTCTTGCCCACACCGGGCTCGCCAATGAGCACCGGGTTGTTCTTGGTCTTGCGCGACAGAATTCGGATGACCCGCCGAATTTCGCTGTCCCGGCCAATCACCGGGTCCAGTCTGCCCTTTTTGGCCTCTTGCACCAGATCACGGCCGTAGCGCTCTAGGGCGTCGTAAGTGGACTCTGGTGAAGCGCTGGTCACCCTCTGGTGGCCGCGCACCTGGGTGAGCGCCTGCAGCAGTCGATCACGGCTTATATTGAAGTTCTGGAAGATGCGCCCAGCCGCTGTGCCCGAACCTTCCTCGATGAGCGCCAGGACCAGATGCTCCACGGAGATATACTCATCTTTGAGTCTCCTGGCCTCTTCATCGGCCCTCATGAGAACGCGGTTTAACCTCTGGGTCACATATATCTTGCCTGCCTCCATACCCGGACCGGTCACCCTGGGGCGTTTCTCCAGCTCTTCCTGTACGGCAGCTTTCAGAGTGTCTACCGGCACATCCATTTTGTTGAACAGACGCGGCACCAGTCCATCCTCCTGCTCCAGCAGAGCCAGCAGCAGGTGTTCACCATCAACTTCCTGGTGACCATAGCGCAGCGCCAGTGTCTGTGCTTGATGGAGCGCCTCCTGTGATTTTTGCGTCAGTTTGTTCGGATCCATATATTTTGTTCCTCCTTTTTCTCAACTGTGGTGCCCGCAGGAAATAAACTTAAAGCCTGTTCCTTACCCAGGCTAGCTCCCGTTCCAGTTCTTCGATCCGATCGAGTAGATCCAGCACCAGGCCGATTCCAGCCAGATTGATGCCCAGATCTCTCCTGAGTCGGATGATCTTCCAGATCCTCGGCACCAGGGTGTCAGGAAAGAGCTGCTCAGGCTCCTCCACTGCCGGCTCCAGCAAACCCCACCTGATAAAGACTCTGATCATATCTGGATGCATGTGGGCCATGCGGGCCAGCTCCTCCGTGGTTACCAGTTCTCCCGAAAGGGGGACTCCCTCACACTCGTAATGCACTATGTGATAACGCCTGGAACTCACATCCTCCTCCCCTTTCTACAAAAGCCGTCTAGGGTCAAAGGTGGACACTCGTGCCAGTTCAGAAAAAAGTTCTTTTTCTTTGGCAGTTAATCTCTTGGGCACAGTGATTTTAACTTGGGCTAGCAGATCGCCTCTGCCGCCCCCTTTCTTGGGAAGCCCCTTGCCGCGAAGCCTCAGCTTCTGGCCGCTTTGGAAACCGGCAGGAATCTTGAGGCTCACCGACCCATCGATCAGCGGCACCTTTACCGTGGCCCCGAGGGCCGCCTCCCAGGGAGCCACCGGCACTTCGACCAGCACGTCATGGCCATCGACTTTGAACCGCGGGTGCGGCTCAATATTGACCTTGAGGTAGAGATCTCCGGGAGGGCCGCCTGCCACTCCCTCTCCGCCTTTGCCCCTCAGTCTGATCCTGCTGCCATCCGTAGTTCCCGGTGGAATACGAACCTGGTATGTGTGGTTAACCGGCCGCAGATAACCCTTCTCGTCTACCTCGTGCGTCTGCAGCGTTATGGTTTTGGTGGCGCCACGGTAGGCATCCTCGAGGCTTATTGATATCTCTGCCTCGTGATCCTGGCCTGGCACTGCCCACACAGAGTGCCGGGCTCGGGCAGCGCCGCCGCCCCCCATGCCTTGGCCAAAAAGCGCCTCAAAAAAATCGCTGAAACCATGGCCGAAATCAAAAGCCTCCGCACCCGGTCCTCTTCTGAACTCGAAGTGGACATTTTCCCATCCCGGAGGTGGTTTGAAGTCCTGGCCCGCTTTCCAGTCAGGGCCGAGCTGGTCGTAAAGCTTTCGTTTCTCAGGATCTTTGAGTACCTCATAGGCCTCGTTGACCTGTTTGAACTTCTCTTCGGCGTTCCTGTCCTTGTTCACATCTGGATGATACTTGCGAGCAAGTTTACGGTAGGCCCGCCTGATGTCGTCCTGGGAGGCATCACGCTTCACTCCCAGAATCTCGTAATAGTCTTGAAATTTGACCGCCATTGATATCTGAGATTCTCCTCCTGAAATATCGATTGGCTGGCTGCCATGACCAGCTTGTTAGGGGGCATAGGGCTCCTCTATCGGGCATTCCACCCTGACATTACTGGCAACCATATGAACTTGTGAGTGAATTTCGTCTCAGTTCCCTCTAGAAGTTAAGATCTTTCCCGTAATTTTCAAGATAGGCAGGTGAAATTGTCTGCGGGGAATCAACGGTGGAGAGCGAACTTGTGAAAAAGTTCTTTAAGTAACTTTGCGCTTGACAATTTACTAGTAAACAAATATGAATAATCTAACTGACGGCCAGCTTTGGCAAATATTGGCACTGAATATGGCCAGGGCACCAGCAGGTTGCCGCATTCTCAGGTTATCTTCCTAGCTCTTCAGATCTTAGCCGGCCGGCAACAAATGAATTCCCAAACTACGAACTAAAAGACGACACCTTTTTACTTCATTTACTTTTGGCCATCTTTATCAGATTTCTTTCTCCACTCGGAACAGGAGGATGCTATGAAGGGCGGGAGTGTAGCAAGGGTTGTCATACTTGTTCTGGCACTTGCCGCCTTGGCTGCTTGCACCGCAGAACAGCCGATTGACCTCAAGGCCATCGAGTCCCAACCCAAAATGTACGTGGGGTCCAACACATGCAAGCAGTGCCACCTGGAGCACTACGACTCCTGGAAGATGACCATGCACAGCCGCATGACCCAGGATGCCCAGAAAAACAGGGATGCCATCATCGTTCCCATAGATGAGAAACGGATCAGGGCGGACCTGGCAAAGCTGGAAAAAAAGCTCAAGGTACCTGCCGACAAAATCTATGTTCCCAAAGTGGACGAGATCCTCTACACCATTGGCAGTCAGTGGAAGCAGCGTTTTATTGTCAAGAAGGATGGCACCCTCTACATCTCACCCATCCAGTACAATGTGGCAACCGATTGCTGGGTAAATTACCATGAGAAAGACTGGGACAAACGACCATGGCTGCTCAAATGCGGCGGCTGCCACGCCACCGGTGTGGATCTGGAGAAACAAACCTTTGTAGAACCGGCAGTGTCCTGTGAGGCTTGCCACGGACCGGGCTCCTGGCACGCTGCCCTGCCCAAGACAGCAGTCTTCGAAAAGCGGCAAACTATAGTAAATCCTGCCAAACTCACCATGGGAGTGGCGGTACAGATCTGCGGCTCTTGTCACAACCGGGGGCATGCAACACAGGTGAAAGGGGCTGGCTGGCCAGTAGGCTATCGCCCTGGAAAGGCACTTGAGGCATACTACAAGTCCACCTCTTATGCGGCCGGAGATACTAAACATGTCTACGCCAACGAATTCTCCAAAGGCCATCACCAGCAGTACATCGACTGGGTGCAGTCACAACACCACACAGAGGGGGTAACCTGCACATCCTGCCATTATGTTCACCAGCTCGGGGTGCCGCCCACCCGTTCGCAAACTCAGGTAGCTGGGTCCAAGCAGTGCTTTCAATGTCACGTCCAGATAAACAAAAACATGGCCCACTCGATCCACTCATTTGCCAACTGTGTGGGCTGTCACATGCCGAGAATAGCCAAGAGCGCGGAATCAGGAGATATCCGCAGCCACGTATTCGCTACCCTGTTGCCAGAAGATACCCTGAGGAATCCGAAAATTCCCAATTCCTGCCAGACCTGCCACCAACACAAAAAAGAGGATTTGAAGAAGCTCGATGCCAAATGGAAGGCCCTGGCCAAGATACCAACGCCTGTGGGCAAACCTATTGAACCCATTGAGTATGAATACACCAGGTGAGAATAACGTTGGACAGGGAGCGGTTCATGCCTGCAAGCAAACTAAGGTTCATGGCCCTTGGCATCACGGTGTTTCTGGCGCTGCTCATTCTGCCTGAAGTGGTTGGTGCTCAGGAAGAGGTGGCTTCGGCCATCCGGCGGTACAAGGAACGCGAGGCCAGCACTGGCTACTACGAGGAATATGAGGTGCTGCCGCGGCGGCAGCGCCCCCTCGTGGGCGTACCTGGTATAAGTAGAGGCCTTTTCCCCTACAGCCCTTCTGCAGCTGAGGTGCGGGTTCGGACCAGGCTGGCGGACTCGCATCGAGGAATAAAGTTTTACCGGCGGCGGCGGTGCGAGGACTGTCATATCATTGAAACCAGGGATATTCATACCACCAGAGCCAACCTCACCTGCCGCCAGTGCCACGGCGGGGAGCCTATAGCAAGCATCAATCACTACTACTCGCCATTGAACCCCATTCGCAGACATGCCTATGTGTGCAGCAAATGCCATCAAGGCTCCAGTGCCTCCTTTGCCTCTTACGTTGTGCATACACCAAATCCCACGCTGGTCAGTACCAAGAAGACCTTCCCTGCGCTCTTCTATGCTTTCTGGATAATGGTAGTTTTGGCAGTAGGCACATTCGTGGTTTTTCTGCCGCATACGGTTCTATGGGGTATTCGCGAACTTTTTGTGAGAAAAGGGAAAACTGAAGGTGAGTCAAAACAGCAAGACTAGGATCAGGCGCTTCACCCCGGGGCAACGGCTTTTTCACCTGCTTCTCATTCTCACCTTCTTGCTGCAGGCAGCCACAGGCCTCGCTCGCCTGTACATTCAGACCCAGTGGGGTAAGAGTTTGGCCTGGGTATTTGGTGGCTACGAAGCTTGTCGCACTGTCCATATATATGGAGGAATTTTCTTAATTTGCCTTTTTTTGGTTCACATCCTTCATATACTAATTGTCAAGCTCGACTGGAGCAACTTGCCTGGCAGTCTGTTTGGCCCCGATTCCCTCATTCCACGGCCAAAGGATATCAGAGACTTCTTTTTGCACCTGGGCTGGTTTCTGGGCCTGGCAAAGCACCCAAGGTTCGATCGCTGGGGATACTGGGAAAAATTTGATTACTGGGCTGTGTTCTGGGGAATACCTTTGCTCGGCATCACTGGCCTGCTCCTGGCGTATCCTCTGTATGCAAGCCGCATCATACCCGGCTGGGGCCTTAACGTGGCTCTCTGGATCCACAGAATTGAGGCCCTTCTGGCCATGTGCCACGTGTTCGTCATTCACTTCTTTATCGCTCACTTTCGCAGACAAAACTTCCCCATGGATCGCGCCATGTTTGAAGGAAGCATCGACCTGGAGAGCGCTAATCACGAAAGGCCTGAATGGATCGCCCGCCTGAAAAAAGCAGGCGAACTGGAAAAAAGGCTGGTGCCCGGGGCAGCACCTGGCAGACTGGTTTTCTTCTATCTCTTTGGTTATGCTGCCATGGCAGTGGGCCTCTTCCTGCTGATAGGCGGCGTCGTCAACAGTCCATACATTGCCTGGTAGCAACCCTTTGTAGCAGTGCATATCGGGGCGTTATTTCATGCCATGATGGCCGCATGTACCAGGGGTACAACCTAATTCCTTGACCTTGCAAGCCATAGCTCTGCAGTTGCCTCCCAGATTATAACCGCAAAGTAGAGGCGCCAGCCTCATATCACTTGACAAAAACAATTTAATCTATATAATAGTAAAATAATATGAATAGTTGCCCAGGGGGTGATGACGTGGAGATGACCATGAGCGAAGACGATATGGGCTGTTGTGGTTGTCAAATTATGAGGAATTGGAAGGCGGCAAGCGGCAACTGCACGGTGTCTTCGGCAACCATGCTCTACGTACCAGTGCCCCTGACGCAGTACAGTCTTTGAGCCCACCTCCCCTTTCCACCTCAGGTTTCGCCTAGCGTCCACAAACGTTTTTCCAAACCTGCAATAGTAATCACAATGAGTATCGGCCATTTGCCGAAAGTTAGGGGAGTGAAATGAGTGAAGCATACCACCTGAGAGATAAAGAAGTCGAAGCCTGCCGTGTAGAGATTGACACTGCCGCAAAGTTCCGCAGGAAGCTGCCAGTGGTCGTTGGCAAGCTGGTGACCTCTGCCAGGGATCCCGAGCTCTTCTCCCATATTGATGCAGAAACCATTCCGTCCCTGGAACGCATCATAGATATATTACACCGTTCCAGGCGTCTGCTGTTTCCCGGCTATTTGAATGGGCAGGTTCTGGATGCAAACGCCTTGGAATATGTCATTGGCATGGAAGCGACCCGCTTGTTCGAGGATGTTGCCAAGCAGGTGGCCCTGAGCATCCGGCACGACTGTCAGAGGTACCAGATGGTGTGCACTCGCTGCCAGGAACGGGGACAACAGGAAGCTCTTCGTTTTCTCGAGGAGCTTCCCAGGATCCGCAACATACTCGCCACCGATGTCCAGGCAAGCTATGATGGCGACCCAGCTGCCAAGACCATTGATGAAGTTGTCATCAGCTATCCAGGAGTTCTGGCTATAACCGTGCACAGGATTGCCCACCAATTCTGGCAGCAACAGGTGCCTCTAGTGCCGCGAATGATGTCCGAGTATGCTCATAGTATCACCGGTATCGACATTCATCCTGGGGCCTCCATTGGACCCAGTTTCTTCATTGACCATGGCACCGGCGTGGTAATAGGCGAAACTACCACCATCGGCTCGAGAGTACGAATCTATCAAGGGGTAACACTTGGCGCCCTTTCTCTGCCCAAAGAGGAGGTGGAGCGTTTGCGGGGTGCAAAGCGACATCCCACCATTGAAGACGACGTCACCATCTACGCCGGAGCTACTGTACTCGGCGGTGATACTGTCATTGGCGCTGGCGCGGTGATTGGCGGCAATGTCTGGATCACAGAATCGGTTCCTCCTGGAACCAAAGTTTTTCTGGCTCCACCCAAGCTGATCTACAAGAACTCCGTGAGGTGATCCTCTCGCGGTAGTTCAGGTTTGTCAATCGCATAAAGATAGCCGCTCGCCTTGTCTGCAGGTGCCAAGTTGAGAAGAAAGAGAGGAAGCTTCCTATGAAAATTGCCAGCCTGATTGGCCATACCATCGGGAATACCCCGCTGGTGGAACTCAAGAGTATGGCAGGGGATCTGCCCGGGAAGATCCTTGCCAAATTGGAGTTCTTCAATCCTCTGGGTAGCGTCAAGGATCGCATCGGTCGGAGCATGATCGAAGCGGCTGAAGTTGACGGCAGATTGAAGCCCGGCGGCACCATCATCGAGCCCACCAGCGGCAACACCGGCATCGCCCTCGCCATGGTTGCTGCCAGTAAAGGCTACCACCTCATTCTCACCATGCCGGAAACCATGAGCGTGGAGAGGCACAAATTGCTGCTGCGCCTGGGGGCAGAACTTGTCCTCACTCCTGGAAGCGAAGGGATGAAGGGGGCTATCAAAAAAGCTCAGGAATTGCTTGAGGCAAACAGCACAGGATTCATGCCTGATCAGTTTTCCAATGCTGCCAACCCGACGGTGCATCGTGAGACAACCGCCCTGGAGATCTGGCATGACACAGACGGCAAGGTAGATATCCTGGTCTCCGGTGTGGGCACAGGCGGTACTATCACCGGCGTTGCCGAAGTAATAAAAGAGAAGAAACCTTCTTTCCGGGCCATTGCCGTGGAACCCAGCGAATCACCCGTACTTTCCGGTGGCAACCCCGGTTCTCACAAGATTCAGGGAATCGGCGCCGGGTTTGTACCAGCTGTGCTGCGTCTGGATCTGGTGGACGAGGTCGTTCAGGTGGGATATGAGGAAGCTGAAGAAATTGCCGCCCGCCTGGCTCGGGAGGAGGGAATCCTTGCAGGCATTTCCAGCGGCGCTGCGGTCTGGGCGGCTCTGCAGGTAGCTGGAAGAGAAGAGAATCGCGACAAGACCATCGTTGTTGTCCTGCCCAGCACCGGGGAGCGGTACATCAGCACCTGGCCATGAAGAAGGGTGCAGGGTTCATAGCGCAAGGTGCACGGCCACGGGAAACCCTGGTCGTCTGCTGATCGCGGCAGGATGCCGCTCCCACAGGTTGATGGTGGTGCGAGTTGACAGTTTCGCGTTGCGAGTTGCAAGTTACGAGTTGCTGGTTACCATTTGTCTCTCATTGATCCCTGCGCCGTGCGCCTTGCACCCTGCGCCTTTATTTATTTGATCGCGGCTAGCCTGTCCCGTCGCCGGGGAGAGCCGCTCCTACGAAAGAGAGAGAAGTGAGGCTACATAAGTGTCAATTCTCTATAGGTAGTCAATATTCGGCGCGTTGCGCTGCAAAGGGGGTGGTCTCATGCTATGGATAATGGCCGGCCCCGTATGGGGGCTGTCAAGAACAACAAGATTAACATTAGATAGCTCGACACATCTTATAGCAGGAGGAGATTCATGGCTAAGACCATCCAGGAAATCAATGAAAAAATACGCCGAGGTCGGGCAGTGGTCTGTACCGCCGAGGAGGTTATCCAGATAGCAAAGAGTAAAGGCGCCAAGCAAGCTGCAGCCGAGGTGGACGTGGTCACCACCGGCACTTTTGCGCCCATGTGTTCATCCGGAGCCTATTTCAACGTGGGCCACAGCAAGCCGCGCATCAAGCTCGGCGGCGGCACCGTTACCCTGAACGATGTTCCCGTATATACCGGGTTTGCCGCTGTCGACTTCTTCTTGGGTGCTACCGCCGTGCCTGACACCGACCCGAGAAACACTATTTATCCGGGCAAATTCTCCTACGGCGGCGGCCATCTTATCGAGGATCTGGTAGCTGGCAAAGATGTCCAGCTTATCGCCCGCGCTTATGGTACGGACTGTTATCCGCGGCGCAAGCTCGAGACCTGGATCAGGCTCGAAGATATGAACGAGGCCGTGCTCTTCAACATGCGCAACTGTTATCAGAACTACAATGTGGCAGTGAACCTTTCTGACCGGCTGATTTACACTTATATGGGAGTCCTGCAGCCCAATATGAGGAACGCCACCTATTGCAGCGCTGGCCAGTTGAGCCCGCTGCTCAATGATCCTTTCTATCGAACAATAGGGATAGGAACCCGCATCTTTCTTGGCGGCGGCATTGGCTATGTGGTGGGCAACGGCACCCAGCACAATCCCAGCGTACCTCGGACCGCCAAAGGCATTCCCCGCATGGGTGCCGGCACTCTGGCAGTCACTGGCAGCCTGAAGCAGATGAGTGCTCGTTGGCTCAGAGGAGCTTCCTTCACTGGCTATGGCGTCACCTTGGCGGTTGGCATCGGTATCCCCATTCCGATACTGGATGAGGACATGCTGCTATACACTGCCGTCACCGATGCAGATATCGTGGCGCAGGTGGTGGATTACAGTGAAGCTTATCCACACTACACTTCGGGAAATCTTGCTGAAGTGAGCTACGCTGAACTCAAATCAGGCTCAATTACTGTAAACGGCAAGAAAGTTCCCAGCGCTGGCCTTTCTTCCTATGTCCGCGCCAGGGAGATTGCCGAAATCCTCAAGAGTTGGCTAGAAAAAGGCTCCTTTCTGCTCACCGAACCGGCGGAAACTCTTGTTTCTGCCGATTCGGAAGTCGAATTCAAGCCCCTGCAGGAAAGGCCCATCCTAAACAACAACAGGGTGGCTGCCTCTTGAAAAATGAGCTCTCAAGCCGGCAGATCATGCCAGCGGTTGAGCATATGGTCCGGAGCCAGGGAGCTCTCATGGACAAGGCACATTTCAGTCAAAATCAATCTGGCAAAGCAAATGAGATTATGAGCCTCGAGGAGGAATGAAATGGCGAAAAAGCGTCTCGTGCTCAATTTTCCACCTCAGTTGATCGACCAGCCGGTCACTTACCGCCTGATCACTCAATATCAGCTGGAAGTAAACATTCTGCGAGCCAGCATCACTCCGCGGGAATGGGGCAGACTCGTGGTGGAGGTGACCGGCAGCAAGGAAAATCTCGATTCCGGCTTGAAGTTTGCCTCCAATCTGGGAGTGGAAATCAAGCCACTCGCCCAGGATGTCCAGTGGTATCAGGAACGCTGCATCGAGTGCACCGCCTGCACAGCCATTTGCCCCACCGGTGCGCTGCAGCTGTCGAGAGAGGAGATGAGGGTCTCTTTTGATCACGACAAGTGCATCGTCTGTGGCCTTTGTCTTCCCATCTGTCCATATGGCGCAGTGGAGATTATGTTTTGAACCGGGGCACACTTTTCGGACACCGAGAACACTCTCTGTTATTGCCTAGTCACTGGCGCGCATTATAAGGCGCGGACAAACGGTCTTCCTCACAGAAGCAGAAAAAACTGTTTGTCCGCTGCCTTCCTTGTGTTAGAATCTAGAGTAAAATAATAGGGAAAACGTGCCTAAACAACAAGCCCTGGTTTCCTCAGAGAGCTGACAATGCAACATATTTCACCTGCCACTTTCCTTATCAGCTCTTCACTATTGGCCGTCAGTTTGCTGTTTTCGTTGAGTTGCAGCCGTGATGTGGACTCACATGTGGTTGACTTCAGCAAGACTATGCAGGTGGAGCGGCCCGGCGAAAGCACATCGCCAAAGGGTTCGTCTCTGCGGGTAGCGGTGGGCGCCATGATTTCTCCTAGAGAGACTTTTGCCTATTATCACCGTATGTTAGATTACATTGGCCGACGTCTACACATGGAAGTGGAACTTGTTCAGCGCAAGACTTATGCCGAAGTCAATGAACTCTTTGCCAGAGGCCAGGTGGATGTAGGGTTCATCTGTTCAGGCCCTTACGCCCTGAGCAAAGCGACATATGGCTTTGAACCTTTGGCCACACCTTTGGTTCACGGGCAGCCATCATATCAAGCTTACCTTATCGTCAATAGAGAAAGCACCATTTATCGGCTGGAAGATCTGAGAGGAAGAGTTTTTGCCTTCACGGATCCTCAATCCAATACCGGGAAACTGGTGCCCACTTACTGGGTGACCCAGCTGGACGAACAGCCGGAGACCTTCTTTGCCAGAACCATCTACACTTACAGCCACGACAACGCCATTATCGCGGTGTCCAAGGAGCTTGTTGACGGTGCTGCAGTGGACAGTCTGATCTGGGAATATTACAATCACAAACGACCCGAGCTCACAAGCAGAACGCGCATCATTAGAAAATCCACACCATATGGCATACCTCCGCTGGTCTGTTCGTCATCCCTGCCAGCGCAGCTCAAGGGCCGCATTCGGCAGGTGCTCTTTGCCATGCATGGCGATCCGGAGGGCCAGACAATTCTCAGCCAGCTCATGATTGATCGATTCGTGCCCGTAAGGGAAGAATGGTATGAAACGATCAGAGATATGAAAAAGAAACTTGCTTCCCCTGGAAACAGACTCGATGCGACCTCTAAAACTCAAGAGTAAGCTGCTGCTGGCAGTGTCCCTGCTGGTGATCGCTAGCGGTCTGAGCATCTCCTCTCTGGTTGCCCAACGTTACTCGAGGAGTCTGTTGAGTGCAGTATCCTCGCAGGCAGAAAATCTTGCTCATGCCGTGGCTCTGGAATCTGCGGACAAAATCCTCACCAACGACCTGGTCGCTCTGCAAAAGATGCTCGAGTACCAGGTGAGAAGTAATCCGGCCATCTCCTATCTCTTCATCTACAACAAGGGGGAGGTAATTGCCCACACCTTTCCTGCTGGCGTGCCGGTAGATCTCATCAATATCCATCCAGCCGTCTCAGGCACGCAACCTCATCTTTTAACACTAAAATCTACCAGTGGTGATGAATACCTGGATTTTTCCTGGCCAATTTTTGATGGCAATGCCGGCATCCTCAGGCTCGGATTCTCCGAAGAGGCTTACAGAAAACAGATCCGCAGGCTCTGGGTAGAGATGTCCACCCTTACTCTGGTAATTCTTCTTGTTGCCCTTGCCATCACCCTGTTTTTCTTGAAAAGATTCACCAGACCTCTGGAAAATCTCGCTGCAGCTACACAAGAGATCTACAAAGGAAATCTCGCCGTGCGGGTTCCTGTAAGCAGTGAAGACGAAATCGGCACACTGGCCTCCTCTTTCAACCACATGGTGGCAAGTATGGAAAGCTACACCCAGCGATTGGAAGAGCAGACCATCGAGTTGGCGCATGCTCACCAGCAGACTCGGACTTTTTGCGGCATCGTCCAGGAAATAGGTGGCCTCCGGAGCCTGAGTGAGATTGGTTCTTTTCTCTTTTCTCGGTTTTATCCCAACCTAGAGTGCAACTGTCTGGAACTCTTCGTCTTCAATGATGCCCGAGGTCTTCTCTTCGCTTTTGCCGGGGATGGGGTACGTATCCTGAAATCTCCGGAAGTGTTGGAAGCAGCCATTGCAGCTTTTCAAGAGCGGTCCGAGACTCACTTCAGTCCCATTAAACCGTTCGAGCCTCCTCTGAACTCTGTCAGCTTCGAGAAGGCATTGACACAGATCCTGGTACCTTTTCCCCACGAAAAGCAAGCCACGGGCGCTCTCCTTATTGGCTGTCAGGGAGACTGCCGCTGTCATTCCAAAGAGATCGAGGTAGTTAGTCTGATATTGAGCCAGGCAGCGGGCGTCCTGAGGCGTGCGGTCATCCAGGAAGAGGAAATGCAGGGTCTGCAGGCCAAGTTGGACAGTACCGCCGAGTTCAGTGGCATTGTCGGCCGGGATCCCAAGATGCAGCTCATATATAAATTGATAGAGGATGTGGCTCCCACAGATGCTACAGTGCTCATCCAGGGAGAGAGCGGCACGGGCAAAGAAGTAGTTGCCCGGGCTATCCACGAGCAGAGTCTTCGCAAGAACAACAAGTTTGTAGTCATAAACAGCTCCGCCTATCCGGCAACCTTGCTCGAAAGCGAACTCTTTGGCCATGAGAAGGGAGCCTTTACTGGAGCCACTCGCAGGAAGGCTGGTCGTTTCGAACAGGCCCATGGAGGCACCGTATTTCTCGATGAAGTTGCTGAAATTCCTCCCTCGGCTCAGATAAAACTGCTAAGGGTGTTGCAGACTCAGAAATTTGAAAGGGTGGGAGGCGAAAAAACCTTGTCGGTAGATGTGCGCATCATCGCCGCTACCAACAGGAACCTTATAACTCGGGTGAAGGAGGGCAACTTCAGAGAAGATCTCTACTATAGACTCAATGTCATTCCTATTTTTCTTCCTCCTCTGAGAGAAAGAAAAAATGATATTCCATTGTTGGTTCGCCATTTTCTCCGCCACTTCACGGCGGAGCAGGGGAAATCCATACAAGAAATTTCCCCGGAAGCCATGAGGCTCTTTCTCGACTATCCCTGGCCGGGAAATGTACGTGAACTGGAAAACAGCATCGAACATGCCACGGTCCTCGCCAAAGAGGAAAGAATCGTGGCATCAGACCTCCCTGTCAGCATACAATCAGACAGCAAGGTCGCCACGGCTGTGAAGGGGCCCATTTTGATGGAACACGAGAAGAAAGTCTTGCGTGAAGTACTCGATGATTGCCGCTGGAACAAGAAGCAAGCAGCCAAGCGACTTGGTATCAGCCGCAGTACTCTCTACGAGAAACTCAAGAAGTACCAGATCTACAGGCCCACCCCCCACTAGGCCGGCAGCTCAATCATAGAGTATTTCCCAGTGCTGATCAAAAGAGCTATCCAGTATGCTGTAGCGGTACTCCATGGTCTTGCCCCTGCCTGGCTCCAGCCCCGGTTCGACCTTCCAGTAGCGCAGATAGAGGGCAGGAGTGGGTACAAAGCCGGTTTCAGGCGGCACTGCCGGCTCTAACCAGACTTCCCTTTCCTCAATGATCTTCCAGACAGTCCCATATTTCTTGCTCCGCACCTTCTCTCCCACTCTCGGCAGTCGCAGTTTCTCTCTGAGGTCTTTGAACCGATAGGTAGTGCGCTTCTCGATTTCGAGGATGGGCTCCCCCATGAGCATGATGCCAATGGCTCCCAGCGGAGCTGTCACCAGTATCGACAGCACTGCAACTGCCAGGATGACCTCACCGGCAGCCACTCCGGCTTCCAGGGGCACCGCACCGATTGCAGCCTGCACTGTGGCTTTGGGTATATAGGAAACCACGCAGAACAGTCTCTCTTTCCAGTCCAGGTCTGTACCCATGACAGACAAATAGGTGCCGACTGAGCGTGCCAGCAGTCCTAGTGAAATCACCGCCAAACCAGCAGCACCAGCCTTCCAGGCCACGGAGATATTGACCTGCGCCCCCACCAGTACGAAAAGCAGTAACTCGGCAAATACCCAGAGCTTTTTGAGCTTCTGTGAAATAATGTGGGCAATTGCTTCCTCTTTCTCCAGTATTATAAAGCCAATAGCCATAACTCCAAGCAAACTGGCGATGGGAACTACATTGTGGGCTACGTCCTCGAGCCAGGTGAGGCAGATGGCCGTGCCCATGACCAGGAGAGTCCGTCTGGGTGGCTGCCAATCATATTTCAAGAACAGTTTGTAGAGCAGGTAGCCGGGAATGATCCCCACTATTATGCCAAGGATAATAGATATGGGAATTCCCGCCAGTTGCCAGGCAATATTTACCTTGTGGCCGGTGTACATGCCGAGAAGAATGGTGAAAATGACAATGACGAACACATCGTCCACTGATGAAGCCGCCAGGATCAGGGTGGGGATGCCCTTCTTGGCCCCCTTGCCTCGCTCTATGAAATCAATCATCAAGGGGACCACTACCGCGGGTGACACTGCTCCGAGGATGCTTCCCAGAATAGCAGCCTCCAGATAGGAGATGTGCAGAAAGTGAGGACCAATTAGGGTAACTACTATGATTTCGAAAATGGCCGGCACCGCAGACATCACAGCAGCTGTCTTGCCGATTCGGTTCAGGGTGTCTCGCCGCAGCTCGAAGCCGGCTCGCAGTAAGATGACGATCAGGGCAATTTTCCTGAAGTCGGCGGATACTTTCATCATCTCTGGCCGCATGAGACCAAGCACATAGGGCCCCACCAGGACTCCAATGATGAGCATGCCTACAAGACCTGGAAGTTTGAACTTGCGGAAGAGTATGTCAGCGGCCAGACCCAGAACCACAATCAATGCCAGGCTTATAGCCATAAAATTCCTCCTCTCGACATGCTATTCTGCCACCCACCCAACTTTGCCCTAAACTCGGATTTTAGGCAAGAGCGGATCGAGTTAGCCCCTGGGTATCTGCTGAACTGTCTCGTGAAGAAAATGTGACTCTTTGAAAAGCAAGAATACTCATAAAAGTGAGGCGGCCGTCAGGTCCCACATACCCTTGGCCGCCTCTGTTGGAGGGTAGTTCCAGCGCGCTTATGTCGCAGTAGATGTCCTCCCTTAATCACGCAGCCAGTCTCTTGCTCGAGCCGGCGAACATCTGTGGCGAGCGATTAGACTGTTGAGCATCGCTCGCACCGTTTCACAGACCCTGGATGGCCTCTTCCAACACCTCGAGTTCGCCCTTGACCTCCTGGATCTGCTTGTATTGTTCGGCAATCAGCTGTTCTGCTTTGTTCATCTCCGCAGCGCTGACCTTTTTCAACTCCACAGCCTTGTCGATAGCCTTTCTGATTCCTTCTTCAGTGGCTTCGATCTTGAGGTTCAGGTCCCAGCGAAATTTTAGAAAACTCTTTTTGATTCGGTCCATAAAATCCCACCGTACTCGGCCACAGTTCATATCTATCTTGTCAGGCAGCTTCTTCTGCAAGTCCTTCAGTACCCTGGCCTGAGAAAGCCCTCTGGGGAGAATTTTTTGCGAAAAGAAGTCGAGGGCTCCTTCCAGATCAAAAAACTTCGGGGGGTCCCCCACCATGTAGTACAGTTGACTGTCGCTGCTTATGGTTTCCTCAGCCACAAATCTTTCCAACTGCAAGTCAAATAATTCAGCAGAGGCATTGACGATTGCATCGATGATCTCATTGGCCCTATCGGAGAATTTTTTCGACACGCGGGCATACTCTTCGTTCAGCTTCTCTTCTTCGCGGACAATCCATTCATCAAACGTCCGAACGATGCCATTCTGGAGTACCTCTTCCATGATTCGTACATACTCAGCTGTGCTTCGGTGCTGGTGTTTTTCTCCAGCCTCGTGTAGCTCATTGAGAAGCCTTGGGATTTCAACCTCTTTCAGCCGCAGCAAGTCGCGGTCCAGCATATCGATGAGGCGCTTCATCTCACCTTCGAAATAGTAAGAGTTGTCTTCACGGTCGCGCTTGATCAACTCCATCTTTTCCTGGAAGAGACGGATCTTTTCTTCCAAGGCTTCCAGTGGTGTGGCAATGGCCCGCCTCTCGAGCTCTATGGCGAACTCTTCGTCCGACAGCAGTTTTCTGGCGCCGTGGAGTGCAGAGCGCAGCACAGTTTTACCCTTCTCTTTCAGAAGAAACTCTCCCAGCACCCTGTCAAACTCAGGCAGACCACTCTGAGTAAGCAGTCTCTGGTTGCCGGATTGTTTTCCTTCCAGGGCCAGTTTGGCAGATAGAGGATAGATGCGGATGCCGTCCGAACCCAGCGCTTTCTCGATAACCTCCTTTGAGAAGGCCATAGACTCCTGCCGATCTTGCTCGTCCATGTAGTCGATCTTGTTCTGGATGAAAAAGATCTTCTCCACATACTGTCTTACATCTCCGAGAAAGGCGATCTCCGACTGGCTGATCGGTGGATCCACAGCCAGTAGAAACAGAGCTGCATCGACTTTGGGCAGGTAGTTGTAGGTCATTTCCGTATTGTTCTCAAAAGTGGAACCCACGCCGGGGGTGTCAATGAGAAACACCCCGTCTCTGAGATAAAGCGAAGGATAGCTTACCTCCACGTGTTTCACATTCTTTTCGTTGCCGGGGTTGCCTCTTTCGGTTACGTAGGCTGCCATCTCCTCCCGGGATATGGTGCTTCGCTGACCATGGTTGAACACAACTTCAATCTTCTCGCGGTCACCGTATTTGAGCAGGGTCACAATAGAGGTGAGGGGAACTACTGCGGTAGGCAACACCCTGTCTCCCAACAGACTGTTGATAAAGGTAGACTTGCCCCTTTTAAACTGCCCCAACACTACCAGGTGAAAACGGTTGCCGGCAAGCTTCTCACCGATTTCCAGCAAGCTCTCTTCCACCTTGGTATCACCACGACTTGAGGAGACCGCGGCCAACCGTTCAATATTGGCCATGAGATCCTGCCGAATCTGTTTGTATCGGTCTAGCATAGCAGTTCTCCTGCAGAAAGGCCCCGCCAGGTCCCGGCCTGACAGGGCCAAACAAAAAACCCACCTGGCAGTTCCGGTGGGGTAGGCTTGTTGCTGGCTCCTACCCCAATATACTGTGGAGCAGGAGTCATCAGCCCCCGCAGGGGCGGTTTAAGGCAGACTCCATTGCCTTTTTTTTCACAATAGCAGAGCTATTGTCGGCTTGTCAAGCTTGGCAAATTCGACCTTGCTATTTATGAAACATATAAACTAGAGGCACGGAGAAGCCTGTTTTCGTCATTCATCCACCAGGTTTTGTCACATAAAATGTCGCGTAGAATCCGACTTTGTAATCCTTGTAAAACAATAGGTACTTTTTCCGCGTCGCATTTTTCCCAAACAATCTCGCTTGACTCCAATTTATCTACCAACTATATTTATTTTTAACTATATAGTGGAGATTGTAATGAATGGTTTTCTTGCCGTCATGAAGGCTCTTTCCGACTCAACCAGGCTGAAAATTATCAAGATGTTGCAGCAGAAGGAAATGTGTGTCTGTGAAATCAAAGAGGCTCTCGACCTGGCGCAACCCACGGTTTCCAGGCATTTGAAGGTCCTAGAACAGGCAGGACTCGTGAGACACCACAAAGACGGTCTCTGGGTCAACTACAGTCTTACCGATGGAGAGAGCAGTCCTTATGCGGCAACACTACTAGGCAACCTTCGCCACTGGCTGACAGAGGAACCCGAGATAAAAGCCTTGCTGGAGAAGGTTTCCACTATTCGCCGAGAGGAAGTGTGTCGCAAATAAGCTTCTGCCACTATATTTATGGTGAGCTATTTAGTGATACAGCACTATGGAACAACAGCAGGAGGTCTGCAATGCTGCTCACAGGATACCGCAAGGAGATCTTTCGGCCGGAGTGCAACCCGCAGTTTCAATCATTGCACTGCATTGCCCACCTCGAGGAGGACATCTCCGAGGTGCTGCCCTACCTCAATACGGTCCTGGGGGGACACCAGTATTTAAAGGAACCGCCAGCGCTTACTCTCAAGATATATGGAAAACTCATCACACTCCACCCCAGGGAAATTGCCATCAACGCTCTGAAAGATGAGGCAGAAGCAGAAAAGATTCTCGAGTGGCTCAAAAAAGAAATCAACGACACCTGGGAGAAGCGTACAGAAATTGAACCGAGTTTCGAGACCCCGGAAAAACCAAGAGTTCTGGAGATTCTCAAACTGCTACCCAAAACAAACTGCCGTGAATGCGGTCAACCCACCTGCATGGTGTTCGCCACTCAGGTCGCTGACGGTGGCAGGGGCCCGGAGGATTGCCCGCCGCTGAGCGAGGAGGCCAGGAGCAAACTTGAGGAGTATCTCGGGCAATTCCGCTTGCTTCACTGAGCACTTCTGACTGGCACGTCCAATTTGACAATGGAGGGCAGGGTATGCTGTCCCAGGGGAAGACAACCATCCTCTTTTTGTGCACTGGCAACTCCTGCCGCAGCCAGATGGCAGAAGGTTTCAGCCGCCATCTGAAGGGGAGCCAAATCAAAGCGTACTCTGCCGGGGTAAATCCAGAAGGGGTAGATCCGTGGGCTGTAAAGGCCATGGCGGATGTTGGCATAGACATCTCGCAGCAAGGCTCTAAATCTCTTGCTGACATAGGGCACCTAGAGTTCGACACGTCATCACTCTTTGCGACAACGCCCAGAAAGCTTGCCCAACCTTCCCGGCCAAAACCAGAGTCCTGCACGTGTGATTCGATGATCCACCCAGACTGGCCGCAAGTGTTCACAGCGAAGAGGAAACTATGAAGCATTACCGCCGGGTCCGGGATGAGATTAGGGCCTTTATCCAGCAACTGCCTGGAGCTCTCTTCATTGGTGAATCCGGAGGCATGTCAAGCAAGGCACAGCTCCTTGAGAAAGGAATCAAGTCGTTTCTAGAGCAAATACCGAAGGATGTTCTGAAAAAAACTGATAATCAGGAGGAAAACAGATGACAGAAGCAGCAGCAAACAAGCTTGCCGTGGAGGAGCCTCGCAAGGGTCTCTCTCTTTTTGAGAAATACCTTTCTCTGTGGGTTATACTCTGTATTGTCGCTGGCATCCTCCTGGGCAAATTTGCACCCGGGGTGGCGAAATACCTGGACGGTCTGGCCATTTATGTGGGTGAAGCACCGGTGGTTTCCATCCCCATTGCAGTGTGCTTGTTTTTCATGATGTACCCCATTATGGTAAAGATCGATTTCGGTGAGGTGATAAGGGCTGGAAAAAACGTCAAGCCAGTAGCCCTCACTCTTTTTGTCAACTGGGCCATAAAACCATTTACAATGTATGCTATATCTTTTTTTTTCCTGGGCACCCTTTTCTACAATTTCATAGGACCTGAAGCTGTGGATTATGTAAAATTGCCGCTTGGGCTGAACCTGCCAGTAGGAGCAACGCACGGTGTGGGAAAGGTGGTCCTGGTGGAAGGCGTCAAAATGCTCCAGGTGCCCCTGTGGCGAAGCTATCTGGCAGGCTGCATTCTCCTGGGAATAGCTCCATGCACGGCCATGGTTCTGGTCTGGGGCTTTCTGGCCCGCGGAAATGACGGCCACACTCTGGTCATGGTTGCCATCAATTCCCTAACCATGCTTTTTCTCTACGGCCCTCTGGGGGGCTTTCTCCTCGGGGTGGGACGACTGCCGGTTCCCTGGCAGGCCCTGGTACTCTCCATTGGCATCTATGTTGCGCTACCCCTGGTAGCAGGCTACATCTCTCGCAGACTCCTCATTCAGGCCCGCGGTGAGCAGTGGTTCAAGGAAAAGTTTCTCCATATACTGACGCCCATCACCATCACAGCTCTACTCATTACCCTGATATTGCTTTTTTCCTTCAAGGGAGAAGTAATTGTTGCCAATCCTCTCACCATTCTCTGGATTGCTATTCCTCTGTTCATCCAGACAAACCTGATATTTTGGCTTGGCTATGGTCTGTCGAAACCGCTCAGGCTCACATATGACGATGCAGCGCCTTCAGCAATGATCGGTGCTTCGAATCATTTTGAAGTGGCCATTGCCACTGCCACCCTGCTGTTCGGCCTTTCCTCTGGTGCTGCTCTGGCCACGGTAGTCGGCGTTCTCATTGAGGTGCCAGTAATGCTCATGCTGGTCAAAATCTGTCTGTGGACTCGGAACTGGTTTCCGAGAGCTGTATACGCATAGGAGTTGCTGTGGCTGTAGCAGATCGTCCGCCAACCCCGTGGCTGAGGGCAAGCTGGCAAGCCCTTTTACTGGTGGTGCTTGCAACGGCAGTGGCCTTGCTGACAAATCAGCTCCGCTCAGATCAGCTGCCTCTGGTCGCCGACTGGTCACCGGCAGCACGGTTGCTGGACGAAGCAGGCGACAGCCTGATCATATCACTCGATGAGGCCATTGCTCTCTTCGATACTCAAGAGGCACTGTTTCTCGATGCCCGCCCACCTGACGTTTATGAATTGGGCCACATCCTGGGCGCCCGCAACCTGCCGTGGGAGGATTTTGAGACTTACTATCAGAGGGTCATGAAAGATGTCCCCCAGGAGGCGCAAATTATAACCTATTGCGATGGGGAGGGGTGCTCGCTGAGCAAGGAACTGGCCCTGGCGCTCATTGCCAATGGCTACCAGAATGTGAGGGTTCTGGTGAACGGCTGGAGCCACTGGCAGGAGCAGCAGCTTCCTGTTGACATGGGCAGCCTTTCAGGCTCGCCCTAAAGCAGGCAAGAGAATACTCGGTTACGTCCTGTGATAATCAGCATTGCAAGAAGAACTCGAGCGAGGGAAGATGAACCCAACGGATGAAAATGAAATAACAGGCAACACTGTCCGCGGAGACAATGACCATGCTAGCCTGCGCAGTGAGAGGTCTGAAGGTGACAGCGACACCATGTTGAAGGAGGTCTCCTGTGGCGCCAATAAAGCTGCTGGAAAACTGTGCCGCAACTTTGAAAAGAAAGATAGATGGAATTTGGGAAAGGTCGCGGCCCTTACTGTCCGCTTTGTTCTGGGCGCTGTCTTCCTCTATGCCAGTGTGGACAAGATTCTCCATCCACAAGCCTTTGCAGAGATTGTCTACAACTACCAGATCCTGCCTGACAGTCTCATCAACGTCACTGCCCTGATACTGCCGTGGTTGGAATTGCTTCTGGGACTCTCTTTGATCAGCGGTATCTGCCTCCCTGGCTCCGTGCTCTTGGCCAACCTACTGCTTGTCACCTTTTTGGCTGCTCTGTTGTTCAATGCTGTGCGAGGTCTCGACATTCAGTGCGGCTGCTTCAGCACCTCTGCACTGCAGTCAGAATCTGCAATGATCTGGTACCTGGTAAGAGAGGTACTGTTCCTGGTCTTATCCGGCTACTTGTTCTGCTATATATTTCGTGGGAAAAGAGCATCTTCCCTGACCTTGTGAGTTGAGAAGGTGAGGTATATGCAGTGCCCAAGCCTGAAACCGGAGGGCTTGCCGCAATGCAGCAATTTTGCAGACAAGACTGTAGGAGATAAATGTCTGCTTTGCTGGATCTATAATTCTGGCCAATCATTGTCATCTTATTATCCTAGTTCTCAACTATAATTTCTCATAGGGTTGTGATCTCGGCCAACGCGAATCCTTTGCCAAAGCATGGGAATCATGTCCGGAGTTGCTAGAGTGGATCAAGCCGGGCAGCAGTTGCACTGGGGAGGTGGAATAATGTGGTTGACGGAATATAGCTATATGGTTATATAGAAATTAACAAATAAAACATCCCCACATGAAGGAAATCTTGCACATGCGAACTTATGTCAGGGTAATGAAGGCAGCTGGTGACAGCACTCGAGCAAAGATCATGAAGATTCTTCAGTGCCGCGACCTGTGCGTCTGCGAGATACAATCCCTTTTGAAAATGAGTCAACCAAGCGTCTCTCGCCACTTGAAATTGCTGGAAGTGGCAGATCTGGTCAGAGGCGACAAGAAAGGAATGCAGACCCGTTTTCGTCTTCTCGAGCCCCAGGAGACAAACGAATATGCCGGGGCTGTCCTCGCCATGATCTGCACCAACATACAGAGCTGCTCTTCAGGAGCACCTTTAGAACCGGCCCGACCAATTCGGGCGGCCAAACCGGACAAGTCGTCAACAGGAGGAACCAAAATGGGCAACGCAACAGTGGTCAAGGGAGAAGCCGCTCCAGATGGAGCGGCAGCATTTGCGGCAAAGGAAGAAAAACGGCCGAGCCTCATTGACTGGAAATCCATCTGGAAGCCTTTGAGTGTAATTACCGGGGTGTTTCTGGTTTTCTTCTGGCTGCCCATTGATAACAGCCGCTTCGCTGGAGCGGTTATCGAGTCCCTGGCCCTGGCCAAGTGGTACGCCCAGGAACACGTCTTGCTCTGCCTGGTGCCCGCTTTTTTTATCGCCGGTGCTATTGCCTGCTTTATTTCCCAGGCAGCGGTAATGAAGTACCTGGGTGCAGGTGCCAAAAAGGTGCTTGCCTATGGGGTGGCCTCCGTTTCAGGCAGTATACTGGCGGTGTGCTCCTGTACAGTGCTTCCTCTTTTCGCCGGCATCTGGAAGCGCGGTGCCGGCCTCGGCCCAGCCATAGCCTTTCTCTATTCCGGGCCGGCCATCAACATTCTGGCTATCGTTCTGACCGCCCGGGTGCTGGGGCTTGCCATAGGTCTGGGCAGGGCAGTGGGAGCTGTGGTCTTCAGCGTTGTTATCGGGCTTCTCATGCACTTCTTTTTCAGGAAAGAGGAGCAGGCCAAAGCCCAGGCAGCCATGATGATGCCCGAACCCGAGGTAGAACGGCCCCTCTGGCAGAATGTCATCTATTTTGCCACCATGGTGGGAATTTTGATATTCGCCACCTGGGGAAAGCCGGCCGAGCCCAGCGGACTCTGGCAGGCAATCTACAGTGTCAAGTGGGAGGCAACCGGCCTCTTTGCCGCCCTTCTGGGCCTGCTGTTGATTATCTGGTTCAATGTCAAACCCTTCAAAGTCGTGCTCACCGCTGTGGCAGTGGCGGTGCTGGCTTTCCTCTTTCCCCATGAGCCGCTCATTGCCTTCTCCGCCGGCATTATCGGCCTGACCGCTATGATCACCACCACCAGAGGAGAGACCGAGAGTTGGTTTCTCTCCACCTGGGAATTTACCAAGCAGATCATGCCGCTTCTCTTTGCCGGCGTCCTTGCTGCAGGGCTTCTTCTGGGACGGCCGGGCTCCGAGGGCCTCATTCCTTCGCAGTGGGTAAGTGGACTGGTGGGCGGCAATTCCCTCCTGGCCAACCTCTTTGCCTCGGTAGTGGGAGCCTTCATGTACTTCGCCACCCTCACCGAAGTACCCATCCTGCAGGGACTTTTAGGCGCCGGCATGGGCAAAGGACCAGCCCTGGCCCTGCTGCTTGCCGGGCCAGCCCTGAGTCTTCCCAACATGCTGGTAATCAGAAGCGTCATGGGCACTAAGAAGACCGCTGTGTTCGTCAGCCTGGTCATAGTAATGGCCACAATCACCGGCATTATTTTCGGCCGCTTCTTTTCATAGTCATATGACGATTGCCTGAAAAGGAGAAGGTTTGAGGGTGGGCATGGCGCACCATGTAACAAAAAACAGAATCTAACTGGGAGGTAGAAACATGGAAGTCAAAGTACTGGGACCCGGCTGTCCCAAGTGTCAGGCGCTAGAGCAAAACACCAAGGATGCCATTGCCGAGCTTGGTCTCGATGTGCACCTCGACCACGTCACCAACCCCAATGAGATCGCCGAGCACGGCGTTTTCATGACTCCTGGGCTGGTTGTAGACGGTGAGGTCAAGATCGTCGGCAAGGTGGCCAGCAAGGAAGAGATCAAGCAAGTGTTGAGCAAATAGACGGACGCTGCTAAATACTCAACTGTTCCAAGAATGCAGAGTTGAAGATGCATCACATTCACTCATAGAGGATAGGGCCGGTCTCCGCACCGGCCCTCAAGACATTTCCCCGACTATTCTCATTGTTGACTTCGGCGTCCAGCCAACGCATTGCCACTAGGGAAAATGGCTGTGGGCAAAGAAACCGACATCAGCAAAATCAGCGTCGGCAAATTCTCCATAGGAATCGTCGGCTTGAAAGCGGCACTGGAAGAGGCAGAGGGGAGACAATTCTCCTCTGATGAGGAGATTGCTCAATACCTTCTCCACATCCTCAAGTCCAGCAATTACATCCCCACCAAGTCAGAATCAGAGTATGCCTGGGCTTTTCTGCGGGAATATAAGAAGTTCAAAGGTGAGCCTTTTATTGACGTAGAACCTCAGGGCCTCGAAGTTAAGATCCTTGGCCCCGGCTGCCCCAACTGCGACAAGCTAGAGCAGGTGGTCTACAAGGTCATGGCCGAGAGCAACATAGTGGGCAGTGTAGAGCACGTGCGAGATATGGCAGAAATAGCTTCTTACGGCATTCTCCCCACCCCGGCTTTGGTGATCAACGGCAAAGTTAAATCTACAGGCCGACTGCCGCTGGAACGGCAGGTGCTGCAGTGGCTCGAGGAGGCAGCTTCTCTCTAGGTCCGGCACAACCCTCACAGGCCAGAGCAAAAAAACAGTACAAAGCGCTTGTGTCCTTCTGTGGTAATGAATAGTATGTCTCTTTGTTGATCGCTGCTGTTCCTGGCAAGTCACCTGTTGACCGCCAATGATGAACAATTGACGTGCCGCTCCTGTGGCCTCATCTCTTGTGGAATACATTATGTTGACTTTCACCAAGAAGCAGATACTGGCCATGCTGGCCATAGTCTTTCTTGTGGCGGCTCTTGCGGTGCTGATCAAGAAAAGGCAAAGTGAACTTGCTCAGATGAAGCCTGCCAGCACTTACCCAGCTGTGGTCAAGGTAGCTGCGGTAACCTCAGGTGAGCTGGAACTGTGGGTTCCCTACCTCGGTGAAATCGTCCCTGTCACAGAAAATGCCATTGCTTCCAAAGTATCCGGCTTTATCGAAAAAATTCCGGTAAACGAAGGGGATAAGGTGACATCTGGGACGATCATCGTCCAGATTGATGATCGAGAAATCCAGGAGAAGCTCAGACAAATTTCTGCCCAGATTCAGGAGGCCCGCAGCAACTTGCTGGCTTTGCAGGCCAGAATTCCGGGGCTGGAGTCTGCAGCTGTTACCACTCGGAGGACCCTGCAGCGCAACGAAAAACTCTTCAAGAGCAAGACAATTGCCAGAGAGGCACTGGATGCTTCTCAAGAGGCGTACGATATGGCCCTGTCAACCCTGAAAGCAACCCAACAAAGCATCGAAGCAGCTAAGAGTTCCATCATTACCTTTGAAGCCTTGCGAAGCCAGGAAAAAGCACTCTTGAATTATACTGCCATAAGGGCTCCCTTTAATGGGATAGTGAGCAAGAAACTCTTGTCAATGGGTGATCTGGCAATTCCTGGAAAAAGCATTCTAGAGCTGGTTCGCCCTGGTGATGGGGTCAAGGTCGAAGTGCAGGTGCCTCTCGAAGATTTTGCGCATGTCCGAGTTGGCACCCCCGCAACGATACTTTTTGACAACCGCTCCGCTGCTGCTTCAGTTTCTGCGATCTATCCTGCCACAGACCCTGCAGGCCTGGGAATAGTCAATATTATGTTGCCCCACTCCCCTTTCCACCTGCCTTTTCACAGTAAGGTCAATGTAAAGCTGTTGTTGGCCAAGGTGAAAGGCTTTATAGCGCCTGTCTCCTGTTTGCTCCATCGAGGCAGGAAATTCCTGGTCGTTAAGGTGGACTGCAAGAGCCGAGCTAAGCTGGTTTCTGTAGAAGTCTGTGGGCAAAATGACAGCCACTTTTGTTTTCACACTACTGCAGTTCAGGCTGGTGATCGATTGGTCTCGGCTCGCGAAAGTCGCCTGATGCATATCTTTCCTGGGCAGCAGGTCGCAGTGGTGCCGTAAGGAAGGCTAGATCTTGATCCGCAAGTTCCTCGAAAAGCCCTATTTTGCCCTCTCACTGGTGTTCGTCTTCTCTGCACTCGGGGCACTTTCGTTCCGATCCTTGCAAAAGAATCTCTTCCCCGATGCCAATCGACCCCAGATTGCAGTGGTCACTATTGAGCCCGGCGCCTCAGCCACCGATATAGCCAATCATATTTCCCATCGTCTCGAACAGGAGTTGCAAGCCATCGACCTGGTTCGCAAGGTCAGCTCCATTTCCAAAGAGGAAGTCTCTATTGTGCAAGCGGAGTTCGAATATGAGAAAGGGTTGGATCCGGCCAGCGTCGATGTTGCCAATGCACTCAATAAAATCATCACTGAACTGCCGGGGGACATTCTTCCTCCGCAGATCTACAAGATCAGTGACGCTACGCGGCCGGTAATGATTTTGGCAGTCAGAGCTAAAGATGGAACTTCCCTTGATCTGGCCCAGGTTCGCCAGATAGCGGAAAATGATCTGCAAGATGCCCTGCTGAACATTCCAGGCGTTGCTGATGTTGACGTTTTTGGCGGATATGAGCGGGAGGTCAGGGTCGACGTGGACCCTGCTGCCCTAGAGCGCTATGGCCTGACAGTTGCAGACATTGCCACCGCCATATCCAGCAAGAACCGCAATATTCCAGCTGGACTGATCATAGGCCGCGAAAACCAGGTGACTTTCAAATCCAGCGATGAAGTCAGCCACCTGAGCCGCTTCTTGAATATTCAGCTCACTGCCGATGTCAAGGTAAAGGATGTTTGTCGGGTCTATTACGGTCATAAGGACAGGCTCTCTGCATATCATGGCAATGGGGCGGCGGCAATAGGAGTCAGCATCATGCGGGCGGTGGGCGGCAACACCCTTGCTACTATTGATGCCGTGAATCACAAACTGCCCGAGTTGCAGGCCAGATATGCCCAGCTGGACATCCAGACCGCCGATACCCAGCAAAGTCTCATCGAGCTCAGCATTGACAATATGCTGGAAGCTTTGCGCGATGCCGTGGTCATGACTCTCATTGTCATCTTCCTGTTTCTGGCGAACCTCCGCAGTCTGCTGATTACAGCTGCCTC
Organism: Deltaproteobacteria bacterium; assembly: GCA_019309045.1. NCBI lineage: Bacteria > Pseudomonadati > Myxococcota > Myxococcia > Deltaproteobacteria bacterium. The sequence continues at coordinate 79,508 of JAFDGZ010000021.1, forward strand.
CATTCTCCTGACCTATCTAATGACCATTGCTCTCATGCATCTGCTCCACCTCGAGTTCAATATCGTAACCCTCACCGCTATCATTCTGGCAGTGGGCTTGCTCCTGGACGACGCTATCGTAGTAATGGAAAACATCGAAAGGCATTATTACGAACTGGGTAAGACAGCTCATCAAGCGGCCATGGAAGGCACCTCTGAAATCATGCTTGCGGATTTCGCCGGGACTATCACCACGGTCATTGTGCTGGTGCCCATACTCTTCATCGGGGGATATGTACAGAAAATCCTGGAGCAGTTTTGTACTGTCCTCATTTTGGCCCTGATTTCCTCTTATCTGGTTTCCATCTCGGTGATTCCTTTGTTGTCGCCGTTGCTGATGAAAAAAACACCTCACAAGAATCGCCTGGAAAAAATCACCTACAAGTTCAACCTCTTTTTCGTCAATCCCCTGGCGCGACTATATACTTCCCTGGTACAGATTGTTCTCAACAAGCGCAAGACCTTCATCCTTTTTCTCATCCCACTGCTGCTCAGTATGGTGCTTACGAGCAGGATGGTGATCCCCTTATTGGGAAGAGATCTCATGCCACCCATGGACACCGGCATCGTAAAGGTCTCTTTTGCCACGCACAGCAATAGTTCCACCGAGTTGAGCGAGGCGACTTTGACGGCCATGGAAGAGATCATCTACAGCTTCCCAGGCGTGCAGATGGTCTCCTCTACACTCGGTTCTGAACCGGGGACCTTCAGCTTTGGCAGCGGCAAGCGAACTCAAGATGGCAGTATTACCATTCATTTTGTTGACCGCTTTCACCGGAAAAAGACCATCTGGCAGATTGAAGAGGAACTGCGCCAAGCCTTTTACCGACTTCCTGGTCTGCATTACGTCAATGTCTACGACTATGGCGCCACGCCGCTCTCTTCTATTGTCTCTACAGTAGACCTGCTGATAACTGGTGACAGCCTCGAGGTGTTGCATGATATTGGAGGAGATGTCTCCACCCGACTCCATGGGGTGCGGGGAATCACCTCAGTGTCTCGCAGCTGGGATCTGGACAAACGTGAACTGATCTTTCGTATTGATCAACTGCAGGCATCTCACTATGGACTCACACCTGCAGACATCTCCTTTCAGGTGGCCGCAGCTCTTGGTGGAAAGCTTGCTACCACCTTCAACATTCCTAATGAAAAAGGGTTGCGAGTTCGAGTCCAATTTCGCAGCGCGGCTCGCAACAATCTGAGCGATCTGGAAACGCTGCTGATCAAGACGCCCAAGGGATACGTACCATTCAAAGTTTTTGCCGAGATATCGCCGGTGTTTTCTCCCTCGGTAATCACCCGCCAGAACCTCAAATACAGTCTCGATGTTTTCGGCTATCGAGCAACAGCAGCCATCAGTCATCTTCACCAGGAAATTGACCAGAAGGTTCTGCCCTACATCCAGCTGCCACCCGGGTACCAATTGAGCAAGGAGGGAGAAATCGCCCAGATGAAACTCTCCAGCACCCGACTGGAACATGCAATGCTGATCGCCATGATCCTGCTCTATTTTTCATTGGCGGTCACCTTCTCTTCCTGGAAGAGTCCTCTGACGATCATGCTGGCGATCCCACTGGCTGCCCTGGGAAGCATGTGGTTCATGCTCGCCTTTGGCAGACATCAATGTATGCCTTCCATGATGGGACTCATTCTCCTGGCGGGTGTAATTGTTAACAACTCCATCCTCCTCATCGATTTCATAGATGAAGGCCGCAACAAGGGTATGGCAACAGCCGCCGCCATTCAGGAAGCCATCAGACTGCGGGCCCGCCCCATACTCATGACTGCCTTTGGCACCAGTGTGGGCATGTTGCCGGTAGCTCTTCAGCAGGCAATCGGCCTGGAACGGCTGTCTCCACTTGCTGTGGTAGCCATAGGAGGACTCATTGTGGGCACCTTCTTGACCCTCATCTACGTGCCAATTTTTTACATTCTTCTCGAAGAATTACACCAGCGAGTTGCCTCAGCGCTAGCCAGGAAGACAAAGATGACCTAGGGGAGGCGACCCTGTATCAGCAAGATGAGGAAACAGTATGAAAGTCTACTTTCGTACGGATCTCAAGAAAACCTTCGCGGTTGGAATAAAGCCTCATTCAGAAAATTGCTAATATCCTCAGACAAAACAAAAAAAGTAATAAAATGCTCCCCTTTATACTACAGTCGGCCAAATTGACAGGCAGCCAGAAACTGGCGCTTTCTTTTGACTTTCTCTCGGAGAACGATACCATAAAGATATATACGTTGGGGGTCAGATAGTTTAACTAGTGGGAGAATTTTCTTGTGGAAACGACTTTTCTGGAGTTCAGAGTATCCAACGAATTTCTGAATCTTCTTCTGGACAACATTAATGTTGCAGTGCTGATTGCTGATGAAAACCTGCGCATCTATCATGTAAACAACAGTTTTGTCCAGCTTTTCGGCACGGGGCAGGAACAGATCCTGGAACGGAGATTTGGGGGTGTTACTGGGTGTAAATACCGGGTAGAAGAAGGAAGAGACTGCGGGGAAACATCGTATTGTGCCGAGTGTCAACTCCGCCACTCCTTGTTAAAAACTATGGTCAGCAAGGTCCCCGTAGATAAAGAGAAGATGCAGCGCATCTTTTATATCGATGGCAAGCCTGTCAGCAAGTTTCTGGAAATTTCCACGCGGCCAATAACTTACCGAGGCCGCGACATGATACTGATAATTCTCTACGATGTCACTGAGACAGAAGAACAGAAGATCCGTCTTCAGCAGCAGCAAAAACAGATTGAAGAAGATCTCGAGGCGGCAGCCGAGATTCAGAGAACACTGTTGCCGCAGCAACCATTTAGTTGCCACGGTGTGGAGATTGCCTGGGAATTCGAACCCTGCAGCCGAGTTGGTGGTGATATATTCAATATTTGCTGCCCGCAAGAAAATCGCCTTGATTTCTATATGCTCGATGTCTGCGGTCACGGGGTGGCAGCTGCCTTGATTGCAGTCTCAGTCTCACAATTTCTGCGGAGCAGACGCGAATTCTCGGGTGACTTGCCCAGTTTGTTCTCTCCCAACACCGTGTTGCACAGCCTCAACCAGGCATTTCCTTTCGAACGCTTCGACAGCTACTTCACTATAATTTACGGTTCTGTGGATCTCAACCGGGGCATACTCAAATACAGTTGTGCCGGCCATCCTCCACCCCTCATACTGCAGCCAGACGGAACTCTAGAGGTACTCGACCGAGGAGGTCCGGCCATTGGCATATTCAGTGATGAATTTTTCCACCAGGAGGAGAAAAAGCTGGTGCCAGGTCACAAAATTGTTCTCTACACTGACGGCGTTTCTGAAGCGTTCAATACTGCCGGTGAGATGTTCGGCAAGCACCGATTCTACCAGGCTTTGAGAAAATATGCCCACCAATCACCTGCTTCTTTTGTAGAGGCAGTCTACCAAACCATCCGAGACTTCAGAACAACCGCAGCTCTGGAGGACGACATCAGTCTCTTGGTAATTGAATATGTAGGAAATTCCTTGCTTTCAGGGTAAATTGCTGACCAGGGGCTACTGTCTTTCAGTGCTTTTGCAGCCAGGCTTTCTTTGGATCAGCCCCCTGGGCGGCAAATTAAGAGCATGCTGTGATATACTTTAATAGTAGCCCCTGGCTTGGCTGCAGCACTTGCAAGGGCTACCTCAGCATCTGCCGGGCGGCTGTTGCCGCATGCAGAGGGGAGTGTAAGTGGCAGGGATTCAACCTGCGGACCAATGCTGGGTCGAGGTGAGTGCCCATGGACCATATGGATGATAAAGAGTTGAGGGCTTCTGGTGTCAGTTGATTTTTTAAAAAACCTGCCTCAGGACAACTCTCTGTTTGAAGAGGTCCTGGCACTGCTCACCTCTAGCCAGGCCATTCATCGCTGCCTTGAACATATCTGGCAAAGATTCCACTTGCGCGCTCGTCTCTTTCTCCGAGAGGGAGAAAACCTGGTAATGCGGGCCTGTGTTGGCAATTACCAGCGTTGTCCAGAGATCGGTCTCCAGGTCCATCCTGACAGCATTGTCTGGGAAGTATTCCGCAGTGGCATGGCATTCAACTTTACCGAGCCCGCCGACCTTGTGGGTAAATCCCACACTCTCCCTGAGCCAGTACCTATTAAGGCAATTATACCTTTGAAAAGTGCCGCTCTGCGGCATGACTTGGGGCAGACCCTGGGGGTGCTGGTAGTCGATGCAGGGGATTCTTCCGAGCCCATCTCCCAGAAAGACTTTCAGTATCTCGAAGTTGTGGGACTGCTGCTCGGAGAGATCCTCGAGCGATCGCTTATCATGGAAAAAATGGATGCAATACAAAGGGAAAAAGAGAGCATGTCTCAAGAGGTGTCTCATATCTTCCGAAACCGCTTCACTGCTATCGGCGGCGCTGCCCGCCGGCTGGAAAAGGCGCTAGCCGATCCACTGCTCAAGCGGTGGGCCCATATCATTGTCGAGGAAGTCGCTAGAGGAGAACATGTACTCAACATGTGGAAAAAGTCTCCAGAGAAAAGAGGTTTTCCTATGGCAAAAGAAACCACACCTGAAAAACAGGCAGGCAGAAAAGGCTCGAGTGTTCTCATTGGTGTAGATTTTTCTGATTCTTGCCGACTCGCCCTGCGCAGGGCGATGAGATTGCTGCCCCAGCAACCAGAGCGCATTGTCGCCCTTCATGTAATCGACAGTGATTTCATAGAGCAATGCATCCGGCATCGACTGGGCGCGGAAAATCAAATCAAGAGGGAGTTGTTTCTCAACGCCAAGAGAGACTTGCAAAAATTTCTGCAAGAGGAAGGAATGCTGGGCAACGGCGTACAAGCCATAGTTACCCAGGGCGTACCCTTTGTGGAGATTAACAAGCAGGCCATCGAGCATCAGGTAGACATGATAATCGTGGGAAGTTGCGGCAAGACAGGCGACATGGAAACCATCTTCTTCGGCAGCACCGCTGAGAAAGTCTTGCGCTTCATTGCCCGCCCTGTACTTTGTGTGCCGCCGGATGTGGAATTTGACAAGTCGGCATCCCCGAAATAGTTACCATCCAGCAGGCAGGGGCAAAAACAGGCCACGACTTTAAGGGAATGTATCCTTTTTCTGCCGCCTCTTGCCGGAAGAATTTTTCTCTTAGACTACAGTAATACGCGCCGCCAGTTTTTGGCAGTGCAGAACCAGCCGATGCCAGCAAAAATCAGGGTGGCAACAACAGGCAGCAGTGGCGAACTGAAATAGCCCTCGCCAGTGATTCCAAGGCGCAGGAGCTCTACCACATAGGTGAGGGGTGACGCCAGAACCACGGGTTTCAAGACAGCGGGAAAATGCTCCACGGGCATGAATACTCCGCTGACAAAAAGCAGAGGAAACCTGAAAAAATTCATCAAGGTCATGGCCTCGAACACTTCCTTGACCATGACCGAGGCCAGCAGGCCGAACAAGGAAAACACCACAGCACCCAGCAGCAGTCCCAGCATGAAAAGGGGCAGGTGTTGGATGCGAAGCCCGAGAAGTGACATCAATCCTGTGGTGAGAATCAAGGCAGTGGCGATGCCGTAGAGGCCTGCACTTGTCATTTTGCCCAGGATGATAGTCTCCTTTCTCAGAGGGGCAAGAAGCAGTCTTACCAGGGTGCCGCTGCGCTTCTCAAAGGTAATTACAATGGCAGACATGGAAGTGTTGCCGAAGAGCAAAGTCATGGCAATAACACCCGGCGCTATCTGTAAATATTTCCTTGGTTCTTTCAGGTATACCGCCAGGATGAGTACTGCTGGCAGAAGCAGTCCCCAGGTAATCAGAGGTGGCTTGCTGTAATAGCTCTCGAAATCCTTTTTGCTTATGAAAAGTGCCCGGCGCAACTGCTTCATGCGACCTCCTGGTGAGACTGCAGCAAAGACAGAAATGCCTCTTCCAAAGAGGGCGGCATTGAAACCACATTCACGATCTTCACCCCATGCGCTCCGGCGTACGTCACAATCTGGCGCAGAGCTTCATCGAGGTTGGCAACTGCCAGTATAGCTGTATTATCCTTCATCACCACGCCTGTTACCGCGGTGCAATTCTGTAGAAGTTCTCTGGCGCCAACTTTTTGAGAAAATACCACCTCCAGCCGTTCTCGCTGCTCTGCAAGCTTGCGGATTTCTTCTGGCGTACCCGTTGTAACCAACCTCCCTTTGATAAGAATGCCAAGGCGGTGGGCGAGTTCATCTGCCTCAAACATGTTGTGTGTGGTGAGAAGCACTGTAGTGCCGTTGCCGTTGATTTCCATGAGTAGTTGACGCAGGTATCGCGCGCTAGGTACATCCAACCCAGTGGTGGGTTCGTCGAGGAATAGGATTTCCGGCTCGTGCACAAGTGCTGCCGCGATGGTGAGTCTGCGTTTCAATCCCTTGGAGAGGCCCTGAAACGGTACCGTTGCCTTGTCTTGTAAACCGAACATGGTCAACAGTTTTTCTCTCTGCAGTTGCCGTTTTACACGAGAGATGCCATAAAGCTCTCCCAGGTATTCCAGGTTTCGCTTGCAGCTCAGTTCAGGGTAGAGATTGGACTCATCAGGGACCACGCCGATGATTTCCTTGACTCTTATTGGATCCCTGTCAAGATCATAACCGCAGATCATCACCTTGCCGCCATCACGCCCCAACAGCCCGCTCAATATATTGACGGTTGTGGTCTTGCCCGCGCCATTCGGCCCCAGGTAAGCAAAGATCTCACCCCTGCGCACATGAAAGCTCACCCCATCCAGGGCGACTAGATCACCATAGCGTTTAGCAAGCTTTTCAACCTTGAGAGCAACGCCTTGTTCATTTATGGCAGAATCGTTGTTCAAGACAACACCCGTTGTACTAGCTTTACGGCAAAAAGCAGCAGAACTACGCCAAAAATTCGCCGCACTGTCTTGCCTTTCAGACGTGCCGCCATAATCCTGGAGCCCATCTGCCCGCCGGCAAAGGAAAAAAGTGCCGCCAACAGGATAAAATGCCAGTCTACTTTTTCCATGGACACGTGGGTAGCAAAACCACTGAAGGAAGAAAACACCACAATAAAGATCGAGGTAGCGGCAGCAGTCTTGGTGGGGACCTTCAGCAGATAGATAAGCAGGGGTACAATAAATACACCGCCGCCGATGCCCAGCAGTCCAGCCATAAAGCCGATTGCCACACCAATGGCCCCGCCGCCGATGATCCTTCGCCGGGCGGAAATTTCCTCTCCTTCGGATTCAAGCTTGCCGGAAAAAAGCATACGCCCAGCAGCCAGCAGGATTACCCCCGCAAGGACTGCTGTAAAAATTTTCACATCAACTTTTGCACTGGTATAGGCACCGAGAGGAGCGGCCAGAGTGGAACTCACAATGAGCGGCACCCCGATGTGCACATCCACCATTTTCTTCTGAAAGTAGGTGATGGCTGCAGAAATTGCCGCGATTCCATTGAGGAAAAGCGAAGCCGACAGGGCTGTAGGTACTGGAAAGTAAAGGAGAATAAATAGCGGCGAAAAGATGAGACCGCCACCAAGGCCTACCATGGTGAGCACCAATGAACTGGCAAAAATGATCGGCAGAAGCAGGAACAGGGGCATGGTATCGGTGGCCTCAAGCAAGAACTGATTCGAGTCGCACTAGAGCAACATTAGAAGCGGTTGCAGGCACACTCCCTAAAAAACAGGAGGACCCGGACTCTTCAGCGGCATGTCATCGTTGTCTGCCGGTGCATGGATGCTCTTGCTCTTCTCCATGGCATTCTTTGACCTGCTCCGGGCTGCAGTTTTCAGGCTTGTCCTTCAGTCTTTCCGGAAACTGACAGATACCCTCCTTTACCTGACAACACATAATGTCTTCCCTCCTCTCTTTGCTCTAATTCCAGACAGGAAGCCGCTGCTACAGCACAGGCCAATCTGGCATCTCTAATTTGCGCCATCCCCCAGAGACCTATCCAGAAGTTTTATTATCCGCCACTTGCACTCCTTTCGTAGTGGTCGAGAAAACGACTGAGCGCATCCTTGCTCTTCTGCATAAATGGGATCCAGTTTCGCAGCAACTCCTCACCTTCTCTGGTCAGATGATAATATCGCCGGGCAGGACCGCTTCCAGTGGTATCCCAGCGGGAAGATACGAAACCTTCCGTTTCCAACCTTCGCAAATGACGATAAATGATTCCAGGATCGATGTTTCCATCAACAAAGCCAAAACTTGAAATCTTCTCTATTAGTTCATAGCCATAGGATGGCCGCATTTTGAGAGCCAGCAGTAAAGAAGGCTGCAAAAAGCGCTCTGTCTTTCCTGCAGGGCAACCGCAGCCTTCACTATCGCCATGGCACATTTATTTTCTCCGATAAGGATTTATAGTCTATATAGTAGAGACACAGCTATCAGTCAACATAAAAACGTCGCTTTGTATTTAAACCGTGCTGCTCAGGGATGACACAGAGAACCAGTTCGAGCAATTTCTGCAAAGACAACAATGCAGCCGCTTGTGGTTTTGTCCACTCAGCAGGTCTAGCTACCCCGCAAAGGGCTCCACTGCCGGAATCCCGCGCGGGTTTTGCCCGAACCAACAAGGTATCAAGCCAATGGCACTCTTGCATACAACAGGCAGCAGAGCAACTCCCTGTGGCCATACACTGCCATTCTCTCAACTCAACAGTCCACTATACCGCAATAGTGACTTCATCTCATTTCCCAGACAACTACCAAGATAGCAGCCCGAAGACCATGCTGCAAGACACCATAATGTCCGGATTACGGACATAGCAACATGTTAAATTCATTTTCAAAACTTCACCTAGACATCAGTTCTGTCCGCGCATCGGACAAGGTTGGCATGCCATCTACCGTCCACTGCCATGATTCATCTCTCCTGTCCTTCAGAAAAGGCGCCAGGCAAAACTTTTTAGTGACTCATTATTGAATGTAATTACAGTTAGTTATAGCAATTCTTCCACAAATGCCTCAGGTGCAAGCATGACACATTCAAATCCACTCACTAGCCTGGCACAGGTATTGCCTTTTGTCAGGTACAGTGCACACCATTTTTACTTTTTTCAAGATACCGGGATATTGGATGCTTGACCCTATTTTCATAGTTGATGCCAACAGTAGACAACGGGCGGAGCTCTGCTCTTTCCTCGAGCTCGAGCACTACCGTTCCGTTGCCGTGGGTTCTCTTGGTGCTCTAGAAAAAGGCCTCAAAGAGAGCGGTTTTCAGTTGGTAATACTGGATCTTGACACGTTGCAGGTCGACAACCGCTTTCTTAGAACTTTAATCCACAAGAACCCCAGGACCTGTGTGATTGCTACTTCGACTCGCTCATTCCATCCAGAACTAAAAGAAGCTTTCAGTACTCATATCTCTGTCTGCCTCAGCAAACCACTGGATCTAGATGAGTTGCTCTACTGGATCAAGGCCATATGCGAGTCGCGGCCCAGTTCAAGGGATTCTCCGCAATGAACAACAGGAAACTGTGTTGTTCACTGCTTTCTTATTCTTACAAGGAGGTGCCCAGATGAAGAAGAGGCAAGAAGCCATGGACCGCCGCCAGTTTTTACGAAAAATCGGCAGCCGGGCTTCCATCATAGGCGCTGGTGTTGTTCTGTTGCAGCCCGACAGCTTAGTGCAGGCAGCGATTCCCAGGAAAAAGTACGGCATGGTTATCGACGTCAACAGATGCACAGCCTGTCAGGGCTGCACCATTTCCTGCAAGAGCGAAAACAACGTTCCGCAGGGTTATTTCAGGAGCTGGGTCAAAGTGATGTCTAAAGGAATCTATCCTGATGTAAGTGCCCATTTCCTGCCACGGCTTTGCAACAATTGTGAGGACGCTTCGTGCCTGAACCTTTGTCCGACCGGCGCTACTTACCGCACAAATGAAGATGGCGTGGTGCATGTGAACAGAGACGTCTGTGTAGGATGCCGTATATGTATTGTGGCCTGCCCCTATGGTTCTCGTTATCTCAATCCCATCAGCAGAACTGCCGATAAGTGCGACTTCTGCTATCACCGGATCACCGAGGGGCTAGAGCCAGCCTGTGTGGATGCATGTACAGGACGTGCCCGCATTTTCGGAGATTTAAATGATCCAACCAGTGAAGTTGCCAAGTACAAAGAAAGGCACGCAACTCAACGTCTGCGGGCAGATCTCGACACCCGCCCAAAGGTTCACTATGTCAATGCCGACGAGAGCATAATGGGGCCGGATTATTCTCGGCTTCTCGCAAGGAGGTCCTGATGAATGAGACCAGTCAATACATTTTCTGGATTCAGCCCGACGTGGCCCTAGGATATCTTATAGCCTGGTATTTATGGCTAATTTCACTGGCCGAAGGAACACACATCGTAGCACATCTCAGCTGGCTTTATTACCGCAGTGAAGATTATCGACCCCTGGAAAAAGTAGGGACTTTCCAGCCCTTCATTATCCTGGCCCTGGTCCCTTTGTTCCTGGTGGTGGATCTCGCTCGTCCGGAACGGTTCTACACTATGTTCTACCACTGGCACTGGACCTCACCGGTGGCATATGGTGTATATATTATCACCCTCTGTATGATCTCCTATGCTATCCACTCCTACTATCTGTTCAGGCCGGAATTGTTATATCGCTCCAGGCAAGAAGGCTCCTTCCAGGGCCTTTATCGGTTGGCTGTATTCAGCCAACAGGAAGCCGGCAGCCTCAAGCAAATAAGAGAGAGACAGCGGCGCAAAGAACGTTTCTGGGCCGGAGTCAGCCTGTTTTTTTCTTTTCTCGGCCTCATCTATCTGGGCATCCTGCTCTCCTCTTTCAAGGGTCGGACCATGTGGCACTCTTCAGTGATGGTGTTCATCTTTTTCAGCTTTGCTGCCTGCTCGGGTTCAGCTTTTCTAATCCTTCTCACCCATTTAAAGAACGGACTGGCCCACTCACCCCCCAAGGCACTTGCTGAACAGCAGCGCTACCTGGCAGAATTCGGCATCATTCTCAAGTATGCGCTTGTGGCGCAAGCCGGCGTCCTCTTTATCTATTTCGTCTTACTGCAATACACTGGCATTGGAGGCAAACTGGCGAGCCAGGTCTTTTTCAGCGGTCCGCGAGCCTTGCAGTTCTGGTTTTTCCAGGTAACGGTCGGGCTTGTTTTTCCCTTTGCCTTGATGCTGTTCAGAAAGATGCGCGAAAATGTCCTCATCTCATGCATCGCCGCAATAGCCGCCATGATCGGCACAGTTTTCGGTTGCCTTAACATATTCATCGGCGGACAGTTACTGCCCATGACTGGTCCCAAATGGGAACACCTCCCACCGGATCCGGCGAAGATGATTTTCGGTTTGCTCCTGATGGCAGTTATGCTCGTTGTTTTTCTAACTACTTATAAAATATTGCCTTATGAAAATATTGAAGGCTAACCTCAAGGAGGAGCTGCCCTATGAGCGCCAGTAGAAGAACCTTTATCAAAGGAGCGATGACTCTTTCAGGCTTGCTTGCCACCGGTGGTTGCCTGCGCCAGAGCCTCGAGCCGAAACCGTGGATAAGCGGGGCCCCAAACCCTGATGCAGTTGACACCAAAGTGGTACGTACCGTCTGTCTAGGCTGCCACAGCGCCTGCGGCCTGCAAGTAAAAGTTGAAAACGGCGTAGCAGTAAAAATTGACGGCAATCCATATCACCCCAATGTACGCGAACCCCACATCCGCTATGATACTGATGGCAAAGCAGCGAACAAGGAGAACGGCACAGTCTGCGCCAAAGGTGGGTCCCTGCTGCAAACCATGTACAACCCGTACCGCATCCAGCACCCGTTGAAGCGAGTGGGACCCAGGGGCTCCGGCAAATGGAAGACTATCACCTGGGAGCAAGCTTACCACGAGATTATCAATGGCGGAGATCTCTTCGGCGAAGGCCATGTGGATGGGCTCAAAGCTATTCGCAGCTTTGACCCTATAGAGCCGCAAGCTCCCGAACTGGGACCAAAGGCCAATCAGTTGGTCTTTATGCCCGGCCGCATTGAGCACGGCCGCAAAGAATTTACTGATCGCTGGATGGCCAATTATTTTGGCACCATCAACAAACGTCTCGATCATACTTCCATCTGTGAGGTCTCTCACCACGTGGGCCTGGCACTCTGCTTCAAAGGAAAACACCACATCAAACCTGAGATCCTCAATTCTGAATACATCATTTTCTTTGGCACCACGCCTTACGAAGCCAATTTTCCTATGCAGGCCATCGCCCGCAAGCTCAACTTTTTTAGGGAGAGGGGAGGAACATTGGTAATCGTCGATCCACGATTTTCCAATTCCGCAGCCAAAGCGGCACGCTGGATTCCGATCCTTCCAGGAACTGATGCCGCCTTTGCCCTCGGCATGATGCGCTGGATGATGGAAAATAATCGGCTCGACCTGGAGTACCTCTCTTTTCCAAACAAGAAAGCTGCCAAGGAAGGCGCCAGACACCTCACCTGGACCAATGCCACCTATCTAGTTCGGGAAGACAACCGCAAACTTCTGCGCCATGGCAAGGATTTTATCGTCATGGTCAACGGCAAACCGACTCCAGCTCGAGAGGCCAAACAGGCAGACCTGCTCGTCGATACTACTGTGGACGGGGTGAAGGTCCGCAGCGTCTACAAAATGCTGGTCGACCGGGTAATGGAAAGACATATCCCTGAGTATGCCAGGATTTGTGGCGTCAAGACCAGAGACATAGAGCGCGAGGCTGACGATTTCTCTTCACATGGTCGGCGAGCCACAGCGGATTTCTATCGCGGTTCCGTGCAGCACACCAATGGCACCTATACTGCCAGAACACTTGGCGTTTTGAACTTCCTTCTTGGCAACGTATCCTGGAAAGGCGGCTGTGAAGGCCATGGCGGCGGCCATTGGCACGAAATCGGCGGCAAGCCTGGCAATCCCTATGCCCTCAAGAAAAAGGAATTCTTGCCGGGAGCGGTGAAGGCCACCGGCGTATACCTCGATCGTCACAAGAAGCTCTACCAGGACAGCTCAGAATTCAAGAAACAGGGCTACCCTGCAAAGCGTCCCTGGTTTCCCTTTGGCTACGACAACGTCTATCAGGAAGGCTTTCCCAGCATCGCAGCTCAATATCCCTACCAGGTCAAGTGCCTGATTACTTACTGGAACAATGTGGTCTATTCTGCTCCTGCAGGGATCCACCAGATAGAGGCGGTCAGGGATCCAAAGGTGTTGCCGCTCTTTGTGGCCATCGACATTGTCATGGGGGAGACCTCATCTCTGGCCGACTACATTTTACCCTGCCGCCACTGTCTGGAAGACTACGCCACACCCCACGTGGCACCAACCATCTTGACAATGACGAGCGGCCTGCGGCAGCCGGTAGTGGAGCCAGTATATAAAGATACCAAAATGCTGGAAGAAATCTTTATCGATCTCGGCAAAAAGATGGGATTTCCTGGATACGGCAAGGACGGCTTGGGCCCGGGTCGCGATCTCAACACACCGTGGGACTGGTATAAGCTGTTGGTGGCCAATATTGCCTATGGTGACAACAAAGGAGACTCGGTTCCCGGCGAAACGGAAGAGGAAAAGGTAAAGTATGTAGTGGAACGGGGCGGCCGCTTCGAAAGCTACCAAAAGGCGTACAGGGGCCCATACACAGCGCATCCATACAAAGGCCCCCTGTACATTTACCATGAAAAACTGGCCACTACGCGCGATTCCATGACTGGCGCCTATTATGACGGCTTGCCCTATTATGAACCTATTCGCGATATCATGGGCCGGCCCATCGACGTCATGGCTGGCAAATACCCATTCCACATCATCACGTACCATCCAGTCTATCACGCCCAGGCAAGGACCGCTGCCAGCGTCTGGTTGATGGAAGTAACACCAGAAGAAACTGTGCAGATCAATGCTTCTGACGCAGCCAGACTGAACATCGAGCACGGCGATCTTGTGCGGGTATATTCATCCAGCAACCCTGAAGGTGTGCAAGGAAAAGCCTGGGTAACACAAGGCATGCGTCCTGGAATCGTGGCCATTCCTCATTCCCTGGGACATTGGCAGTACAGCAGCAAGTCTTTTGAGGTCGACGGTAAGAAAACAGCATACGCTGAATGGATTGGCAAGGGCTGTTCGGCCAACCCTGTAATGATGCTCGACCCCCATCTGCAGGATGTCTGTCTCACTGATCCCATAGGCGGCAGCGCTTCATTCTTTGATTCCCGGGTCGCCATAGAAAAACTCTAGCATAAGGAGTCCCAGAGTGGAAAAGTCCGACCTGGATGTTGGTGTTGAAAAGGGGAGAGCAGAACTGTATCAATTTTTCGGCTCCCTGTTTCTTGCTCAGCCTACTCCTGAGTTGCTGAATAAAATATCCAGCAAGGAAGGGAGTTCTGCTCTCGAGGCGCTTTTCCCGGGGCATCCTGCTGTAACTGCCTTGAGAGTTTTTTCTGAAGATTACCGCCACGGCCAAGCCCTCGCGGAAGATATCGTTGTCGACTACGAAGCATTGTTCAGAATACCTGGCGATGCTTACATCCACCCTTTTGAGTCCGTCTATCGTGATGAGAATTTCAGAGGCGGGCATGCTAGAAGGACTAGGGTTCTTGGACTGTGGGCCCTGCAGGTGGCCAACATGTACGAAGCTGAAGGCCTGGCTCCAGCTGAAGGCTTCACGGAACTGCCGGATCATCTGGGTGTGGAGCTGCAATTCATGGCCGTTCTTTGCCGCAAGGCGGCCAGAGCCCTGGAGAAAGGTGGGCGACAGGCAGTCGAATCTTTGCGCCGTAAACAGCTCGTCTTTCTCGAGGACCACTTGCTTTGCTGGAGCCCCCAGTGTCTCCAATTGATGACAGAGAGGGCAACTACCACATTCTATAGATCCCTGGCCAGGTTGCTGTCCTCTTATATGGAAAAGGATCGATCATGGTTGTCGAGGAATTGAAAGATCAATGGATCTGTACCTGCGGCAACTGGGTGGATCAGGAACTTTCCTGGTGTCCTGACTGCTGCGAGGAAGGATTGCCCCAAGAGTGCGCCCATGTCAACAGGCAGAAGTCGATCGAGCCTACCCCTTTTTAGTTCTTGCTCACCGGAGAGGTTGCAGTCCTCTCCTCTTTTTGGCATTATCTTATGCTAAAGTTAGCATAAGCAATGCGGGGCGGCTTTATGCCCCAAGACGGCAGCCACCTGCAGGCTGCCAACCGCAGGAAAATGTTGTGAAGCCTTTCAAAGAGCTCTTGGCCTCTTCAGCCGCAGCCCATGGTCACCTCTGTCCTGGCCAGGTCGTGGGTGTGCGCATGGCCATGCTCGGCTGCCGTCTTATCGGTCTGAATGAACCTACGAGCAATGAGCAGATAAAGAAGCTCATCGTCTATGTGGAGATGGATCGCTGCGCCGGCGATGCCGTTGCGCATGTGACAGGAGCCAAGCTGGGCCGACGCTCCTTGAAATTCGCCGACTATGGCATTATGGCAGCCACCTTTGTCAATCTCGAGACGGGCAAGGCCTTTCGCATCCTATCCACAGAAGAGGCCAGGGATCTGGCAGCGATGTATGCCCCGGAAATTGCCGGAAAATATCAGCAACAGCTCGAGGCATACAAGCGGATGCCGGACAGTGTGCTCTTTCGGGTCTTTGAAGTCAAGGTGCCTGTTAGTGAATTCGATCTGCCAGGACCTACTCGCCGCAAGGTGGCTTGTTCCTCCTGTGGTCAGATCGTCCGTGACGGCCGTGAGGTCATGGTGGACGGTGCTCTGCTATGTCGCCCCTGTGCTCATGGCGCCTATTTTCAGGATGCCAGAGAGATCAGCTGGCCGAAGATGGACTGGGCACCCGAGTTGCCTGAGAGAGGGCAGGCGGCAGGTGGTAGCAGACCGGAGACAGAAAAAAGAAAGATGGTCTAGGCACCTCGCGGTTCCACAAGGAATTACCTCGAGGAGCTAAATTCTCCAACGGGCTATGCAAGCCTCCTGAAGAAGCCCATAATCGCCTGCAGCCGGCAAGGAGACCGGCCCAGCGACAAGACTACCTTTTCGCTTTTCTCCAGGTGACAGCATTGGGGGCCTGAGTGCTGAAAAGAACGCCGAGAGACCACAATTATTGAGCAAAGTAAGGGAGGCCACTAGGTGTTGAAGAAGATAGTTTTGCAGGAGGCAGTTGGCAGCAAGCTGGCTCATGATATAACCGAAATTCGTCCAGGAAAGTTCAAAGGCCCCGCTTTCCGCCGCGGACACACTGTCTGTGAAGCGGATCTGTGTCATCTGCAAAGGTTGGGCAAGAATCACCTTTATGTCATTGACCTGAGCGAGGATGAAATTCACGAAAACGAAGCAGCAGTTATTCTGGCCACAGCTCTTGCCGGAGACGGCATCATCTGGAAGGACGGTCCTGAAGAAGGAAAAATCAATTTGCTGGCAGCAAGGGACGGCTTACTCGCAGTGAATGTCCCCGCTCTTGCTGCCTTTAATATGGTGGATGAAGTAATGTGCGCCACCCTCCACAATCACACCCTGGTGACACGGGGAAAGAAAGTGGCCGCGACCCGGGCCATCCCCCTGGTAATGAACAGGACGACCATTGAAAGGGCCGCAGCTCTTGCCCGGCAACACGGCGGGGTGCTTGCAGTGCGGCCTTTGCGCAAAGCCAGGGTGGGCCTCCTGATTACCGGCGATGAAGTGTATCACGGTCTCATCCGGGACCGTTTTGCGCCAATTCTTTCAGGAAAAGTGGCCGCTCTTGGTTCAGAGGTAATTGCTGTAGACATTGTCCCTGATGATGCCATCCGAATCCAGCAGGTGATCTGCTCACAGTTAGCCGGAGGCTGTGACCTGCTTCTCCTCAGCGGCGGCATGAGCGTGGACCCGGATGACGTGACCCGCATCGGCATCAAGCTTGCCGGCGCCCCTTCCCGGCTCCATGTTCCTGGCAGCTTACATCGGTGAGGTGCCGCTTCTAGGGGTGCCCGCCTGCGGACTTTTTCATCGCATAACCGTGCTGGACCTGGTGCTGCCGCGCATCCTGGCTGGGGAGAAAATCGGCAACAAAGAGCTGGCATTCCTTGGCCACGGTGGCCTTTGCCAGAACTGTGCTGAATGTACCTATCCCCAATGTGCCTTTGGCAAGTGAGCGAATGTGTAAATGACCATCTGTTTGCTGGCGCACGAGTTGAAGGATTTCCAACATGACAGCAAATATGACCATGGACAAGGGACGCATCGTGGCCGTTTCCACCAGCAGCAGCAAGGGCGTCAAGAAGGCAAATGTGGCTGAAGCCCGTTTGCTGGAAAAGTTTGGCCTTCAGGACGATGCTCACGCAGGCAACTGGCACCGGCAGGTGAGTTTGCTGGCCGAGGAGAGTATCGTCAGAATCAGAGAAAAAGGACTGAAGGTTGCTCCGGGAGATTTTGCCGAAAACATCACCACTCGTGGACTCAGGCTCTGGGAGTTGCCCATCGGTACCCAGCTCAGGCTTGGGCAGAAGGCCATAATTGAAGTGACCCAGATCGGCAAAGAGTGTCACAGCCGCTGTGCCATCTTTCACCAGGTGGGCGACTGCGTCATGCCGAGAGAGGGCATCTTCGCCCGCGTCCTTAAAGGGGGCACCATACGTCCTGGAGACCACATCGAGCGCCTCCCAGCGGCGGCCAGCAGCAAAAACTCTCAGGTCAGTCGTCTTTCTCTGGAGGCTTGAGTCGCAGCCCGAAGATAAGCACCAGAGCCAGCAAAATGAGCAGAAACGGCGCCACACTTCGCAGTTCTTCGGGACTGGCATATTTGAGGTAGTACCGCCAGAAGCGAGGAACTCTCGGATCCACATCCATGGCAGCCCTTACGTCCTCAACAGCCAGGTTCATCCGTCCAAGTTTGCGATATATTCTAGCTCTGGTTCTATAGGCATCCGCCCTGCTGCGCGAATCCCTCCGAAGTGCAATTGCCCTGCTGCAATCTTCGAGAGCTTGCTCATCTCTGCCGCTCAATCGGTACGCCTCTGCCCGGTTGGCATAACCACTGGTCAGTTTGGGGTCTATTGCAATCGCCCTGCTGAAACTGGCTATTGCCTCATTATACTTGCCGCTTTTCAGATATCCCATCCCTAACATGCGATAGGCTTCTGCGGTTGGAGATGCCAGGGCAAGGTATTTCTGATAATCCTCGATCACCTTGTCATAATTGCCCTGATAAAATTGCAGCAGGCCCCGTTTTTCATAGGCGGCAGCCAATTTTGGCTCCAGCTGCAGAGCCTTTGTGAAGTAGGCAATCTTCTTGCGAGTGTTGGCCCCCTTGATGCCAAGGCTATAGTACTCCATGGCATCCTCGGCATGTACACTGGCGCCGCTCAGACAGAAGAAAGTGACAAGAATGACGGCAAAGGCTTTCATTCACTGTTGCCTACAGTCAGGAATAATAGGGCAGGAGCCCTTTCTCTAGTATATTAGAGAATCCTCCGGCCAAGGCAAGGCAAAAGTCTGGCCGGCGCCGGTAGTTTCTCGAAAAGAGAATTATTCAGGCAGCACTGTAGCGCTGCTTCCAGATGGGAGAATAAGAGCGAAGCCTGCCCACAACCTGGGGAAGCTTTTGCAGGACATAATCGATCTCCTCGGCGGTGTTCGTCCTGCCCAGGGTAAAAACTATTGATCCCTGGGCAAGATCGGCACGAATGCCGATCGCTACCAGAACAGGAGAGGTCTTCAACGCCTTGGAGGCACAGGCGGAGCCTGTATTAACGCAAATCCCTTCCCTGTTCAACAGAAGCAGCAAGGACTCTCCTTCAATGGCCTCCACACAGTAGCTGGCATGACCCGGCAACCTCTGGTGTGGGTGACCTGTAGGTACAATTTTTCCAATAGAACCTCTGATTCCTGCATCCAGCTTGTCTCTCAAGCTGCTGAGGTAAGGTACCAGGTCGGGCAGTTCCTGCCGGGCGAGTTCTGCTGCCGTACCGAGGCCCACAATGCCAGGAACATTCTCGGTGCCTGCCCGCCTCCCCTTCTCCTGAATGCCTCCGTGAATCAAAGGCATCAACCGCAAGTTATTCTTGAAATAAAGTGCCCCAATGCCCTTGGGCGCTCCCAGCGGCGACCCCGCAAGGCTCAAGAGGTCCACGCCCAGTTCCGCCACATTCACAGGGATGTTGCCGACAGTGGCAACCGCATCCGTATGAAATAGCACCCCTTTCTCTTTACAAATGGCGGAGAGTTCCGCCAGCGGTTGGATGGTACCTATTTCATTGTTGGCATGCATGATCGACACTAATACAGTTTCTCCGCTGATAGCTTGCGCCAACTTTTCAGGATCTACCAGACCATATTGGTCAACTTGCAGAAAGGTCACCTCGAAACCAAACCTTTCCAGGAAGCGAGCCGAGTTCAAGACCGAATGGTGTTCGATGGTAGAGATAATCAGGTGATTGCCCTTTTTTCTCCTGGCCAGTGCTGCGCCTTTCACTGCCAGGTTATTGGCTTCCGCACCCGAAGAGGTGAAGATTATCTCCTGCGGCTCAGCGCCGATCAGACGTGCGACTTTTGCCCGCTGCTCTTCCAGGACCTCCAGGACGCTGGTCCCCAGATCATAGAGGGTGGCCGGATTACCAAACTGTTCCGTAAAGTAAGGCAGCATGGCCTCCAGCACTTCTGGCCTCACCGGCGCTGCCGCGCCATGATCCAAGTAAACCCGCTTCATTCTCTCCTCCTACCTGGTCTTCTTGATATACAGTTTGTAGCAATCTTCATCCTCTTCCACACCAAGAAACTCCTGGCCACATCTCCGGCACCAGGCGGGAATGTCCTCAAGGGCTCCATCATAATCTGTCAGGACTTCCAGTACCTGGTTTTTCTTGAGGCATTTGAGCATCTCCCCAGGTTCGAGTAAGTGTAGGGGGCACATGCGACAGACTAGATCTAGAGTGGCATCCGCAGGCTGATTCTCTACAAACTTCATGTCATCCTCCTTTTGACTCTTGCTATAGAATATATACTAATATAATAGATTAATTTAAAGAAAAAAAGAGTGCTCGGCCCTGCAACCATGCCAGCCGTCCAGACAACCAGAAGCAACAGTTCTCCCAACCACGCCGGCGCCTATCATCTGCCGTCCAGCTCTTACTTGCAGAACACGACAGCTAACTTGCCCATAACCTGAAAGAGGGACAAGCGACTCACCGAGGACCGCAGTTGACACAAAACTTTGGGGTTGATATATTATATATTATTATTGTATATATTGAATACATCTTTTAAGCAAAGAGACCTCGGGTAAACCATCTTCATTCTGCGCGAATGTGCAAGCGAACCTTGAGGCACGACTTCTGGTGCCAGTAGTAAACGAACTCACGCCGACTGTCTCCTGCGCTCACTCACAAAACCCAGAATCTCACCAACACCCGAGGCCAAACTAGTGGGCAGAGCTACAGGTAGATAACTCGTGCTATTCCACTACGCCAACGTCTTTATCTTCATCATCTTGGGACTGCTCATGACTTTTGTCATTATCACAGTCTCCAAGATGCTTGCCCCACGAGTACAGGACAACCCCGACAAGTACACCACATACGAGTGTGGTGAGCGCCCGGTAGGTTCCGCCTGGATACTATTCAACTTTCGCTTCTATGCCGTAGCCCTGGCTTTCCTCATCTTTGAAATCGAGTTGGCCCTGGTGTTTCCCTGTATTTCCGTGTTTCGTCAATGGCTTCGTTCAGGCAACGGCTTGTTCGCTCTCATAGAGATCTTCGTTTTCGTAGGGATTCTTTTTCTTGGTCTCATCTACATGTGGACCCGGGGCGACCTGCAGTGGAGCAAGGAGACTCCAGAAGGACTGGAAGACGCAGCCCTTTTAGAAGAAGAAAGACCGCTGCTGTTTTAGTTTCCTTGCCACAATGCTCGCCCATCCATTTCCCGACCACAAGAACTCAAGAGGGGAAAATGCACCTGTATAACAAAATGCCATCCCAGGGCTTTTTTGGTGCAGTGTTTACCACGGTAGATCGGGCTCTGAACTGGTTCAGGCTCTCTTCAGTGTGGTATCTGCTTTTCGGCTTGGCATGCTGTGGCATCGAATTGATGCAAACTGGCGGACCCAGGACAGACATCGACCGCCTTGGTTCTGTGTTTCGGGCCACTCCTCGACAGTCCGACCTGATGATCGTCGCAGGAACCCTGACTTACAAGATGGCCTCCCGCTTGCGGCTGCTCTACGACCAGATGGCGGAGCCAAAATACGTCATTGCCATGGGAAGTTGCGCCAATTGCGGCGGTCTCTTTCAGCTTTCCTATTCGGTTGTCAAGGGCGTCGACAAGATCGTTCCGGTAGACATCTACGTTCCTGGCTGTCCTCCCCGGCCAGAGGCTTTGACGGAAGGACTCCTCAAGCTGCAAGAAAAGATTCAGCAGGAACGATTCCTTGTGGAGAAGCGCTAGTGGAACAAAGGGATATTGTCTATAGAATACAGAAAGTCCTTGGCAAAGAGGGACTGCAGTGGCATGAGGAGGAGCGTGGTGATAACTACCTGCTGGTTTCTAGAGACAAGATTCGCCAGGTGGCTGTCTTTCTGAAAGGAGACAAAGACCTTGCCTTTGACACACTCATGAATTTGAACGGCGTGCACCTGGAGGGTGAAGCAGAGTGGTTGGAAGTAGTCTACCATCTTTACTCGATTCAGCATCGTCATGGGCTGACCCTCAAGGTAAGAATGGCTCGCCCCCGCCTTTTTTCCCATTTTTATCTGAGAGTGAATTCTGTCTCTAACGTCTGGGCTGCGGCCGCCTGGATGGAAAGAGAATGCTATGACATGTTCGGCATCCATTTTAGCGGCCACAAAGATTTCAGGCGGCTCTTGCTACCACCCGATTGGCAGGGTCATCCCTTGCTGAAGGATTACCGGGAAACAGCAAGCTATCGGGGCATCAGTACTACCAGAGAGAGCAGCGAGCCAGTGCAGAGACACCAGGAGGCAGGGTGATGCCTTTCAGTACCGATGAAATGATTCTCAATATGGGGCCGCATCATCCGAGCACCCATGGCGTGCTGCGATTCATCCTGCGCACTGATGGCGAAGTCATTCACAAATGTAGACCCGATGTTGGCTTTCTGCACCGCGGCCTGGAAAAGATCGCCGAGCGGGTCAACTATGCCCAGTTCATGCCGTACACTGATCGCATCGATTACCTGGCAGCCATGAACTGCAACCTGGGCTACGCTGTTACAGTGGAACGTTTGGCAGGAATCGAGGTCCCCTTGCGGGCAGAGTATATTCGGGTGCTTGTGGCCGAGCTCAATCGCATTATCAGCCACCTGATTTCAGTTGGCACTTTTGCCCTCGACATCGGAGCAGTAACTCCTTTTACCCATGCCATTAGGGAGCGGGAATGGGTAAACGACCTGTTTGAGGAGCTCTGTGGTGCCCGGCTCACCTACAACTACATGCGCTTCGGCGGAGTGGCCTTTGACTTACCTCCAGGATTTCTGCAAAGGGTAGAACATTTCCTGGACTACTTCGAACCCCGTCTAGAACAGTACAACCGGCTCATTTCAAGAAACAAGATCTTCAAAGAACGGTTGTTGGGCGTTGCCGTCATAAGCGCCGCCGACGCCCTGGATTACGGCCTGGTGGGTCCAAATCTGCGAGCCTCCGGGGTGGACTGGGACCTCAGAAGAGATGAGCCTTACTCTGTATACAGTGAACTGGATTTTGAGGTCCCGGTGGGCACCTCGGAGTTAGGCGTACTGGGAGATTGCTACAACCGCTATTGGCTGCGTATCAAAGAAATGCAACAGAGCGTCCGCATCGTTCGCCAGTGTATCGATAAAATGCCCGACGGACCATTCTGGAATCGCTCGAAGAAAAAATTGAAAGTGGCGCCGGGTGAAATTTATGTACGTACAGAAGCTCCGCGGGGTGAATTGGGCTTTTACCTCATAAGCAGGGGTGAAGACCGTCCATATCGTCTGAGGATTAGAACAGGTTCCTTCTCTGCCATGAGCATTGTGGAAAAGGTGGCCTCTGGTCTCATGGTTGCCGACATGGTGGCACTCATTTCCAGTCTGGATGTGGTTGCTCCGGAAATCGACCGCTAGCTGCAGATGATAGAGAAAAGCAGGTCCGGATAGAAAGCACGCTGTTGACCTTACCCTGAAAGTGAAGACGTTTTCAGCCTATGGAAGGTCTCATCAACAATCTTTTTCACGATACCCAGCTGTTTCACCATCTGGGTTACGTCCCCACAGCCGCCGTAGTCATGTTCGCCTGTGGCCTGGCCGTATTGAATTTCTTTGGCCTCATGGGGGGACTGTTCACTTTTTTTGAGCGAAAGCTGGCTGGCTGGACCAATGCCCGTCGGGGACCAAATCGTGTTGGGCCTTACGGCCTGCTGCAGTTTGCAGCCGATGGCGTAAAGCTGGTGCTCAAAGAAGACATCATTCCTGCCGCCGCCGACCGCAATTTTTTCAAATTTGCCCCTTATCTTGTTCTGCTTGGCACGGCGCTTTCTTTTGTGGTCATCCCTTTTGGTCCCAGGTTGATTATCAGTGATCTCAATGTGGGCGTCTTCTATCTGCTGGCCACCGGCTCCTTTACAGTGGTTGGCCTGATCATGGCTGGCTGGGCCTCGAACAACAAGTGGGCCCTGCTGGGAGGCATGCGCTCGGCCGCCCAGATCATCAGCTATGAAATACCCAATGCCCTCGCCATCCTGGTAGTAGTGCTCATGGCTGGCACCTTGAGCATGCAGGGAATCATCAAGAGTCAGGCCGGCGGCATACAGAACTGGTTTCTATTTCGCAGTCCCTTCAGCTTCCTGGCCTTCTTTATCTACTTTGTTTCTGCCATTGCCGAGATTAATCGCATCCCTTTTGATATTCCAGAAGCGGAATCGGAACTGGTTGCAGGCTACAATATCGAGTACAGCGGCATGCGTTTTGGTGCTTTCTTCGCGGCTGAATTCGGCAACATTTATGTGATCAGTGCAGTGGCCGTAACCTGTTTCCTCGGCGGCTGGCAGGTCCCCCTGGTCGATGACCTGGACAGCCTCGGGCCATTGGGACAGGCCCTGGGCAGGAGCCTGAGCCGGCCAGCAGTACTTGTACTCCTGCTCGCCGGGGCTCTGCCGTTTACCTTTTTCGCCTGGAGAGCCTTGCAAGCCTTTTTGAGGGATGTATCCCGCAAACGGTCCTTGCTGCGCAGTCGCTTTATCCGAGTCAATAGTGAACTGTTTCTCCTGGCATCCCTCTTTGCAGCCGTAGCGCTGCTACTTGCTCTGCACATCCCTCTGCGGCAATGGCTGCCTGCTATATACGGAGGGTTGTTCGTCTATTTGCTGCCCTTTCTGGTCTTCTTTATCAAGGCCATGTTTATCTCTTTTGTAGTTCTCTGGTGGCGCTGGACCTTGCCCAGATTGCGGGTTGATCAGTTGATGGGAGTATGCTGGAAGTACCTCATTCCCATAGGCTTCGTCTGTCTGCTGGGTCAGGGTGTCTGGATGTGTTGGCTTTTCTAGGAGGAGTACGGCAAAGAGTGAAGCCCTGGCAACACATGAAGATGTATTTTGGCAACATCTATGAAGCCGTTGCCACCATCGCGGTGGGCATGTGGATTACCTTCAAGACAGCCTTTTTTGAACGCAAGGTAACTATCCAGTATCCATCCCACGACGTGCTGGAAGGCAAAGCACGAGACGCTGTCACTTTTCCAGAACAAGAATTGAATCCACCTTTTGAACCATTCCTGGGAGCGAGCCAGCAACAGTACCGCGGCCCGCTGCAGGCAAGGATCGCCGATCGCTACAGAGGATTTCTTGGCTACCGAGAAGACAAGTGCATCTCTTGCAACCTGTGCGTTCAGGCGTGCCCCATCGAGGTAATCGCTGTGGAGGGAGTAAAAATAGAAGGTCGCAAAGGCAGAGCGCCAGTAATGTTCCGCATCGACTATTCCAAGTGCATGTTCTGCGGCCTTTGCGTGGAGGTATGTCCCACTTCAGCCATTTTTTTTACGCGGCGGTTTGCGGCCGCCACATTCAGCTACCACAGCCTCATTGAAAATTTCATCAGCGAGGAGATGCGGCAGCAGCGTCTGGAGCTGGCCAGGCAACTCAAGCAGAAAAAGCGCTCTAAGACCATAAAAAGGAATGCCAAAGATGAAACAACTCATTTTTAACGTGTTCGTCCTGATCACTGTCATACCTTGTTTCTGGGTGGCCTTTTCCACCAATATTGTCCATGCCGCCTTTTCCCTGCTGTTTACCCTTTTTGGCATAGCCGGGCTCTTTGTCTTGTTGGGTGCAGATTTTATCGGCATCGTCCAGGTGGTAATCTATATCGGCGGCATTCTCGTCCTCATCATTTTTGGCGTCATGATGACTCAGCGAGCCAAGATGCTGCCCCTCTCCGTTCAGCTTCCTGGTCGTGTTCTCGCCCTGGCACTCACTGGCACCATTTTTGGCGCCCTGGTGCTGGTAGCCAGCAAATCATTGTGGCCAGTTGCCTCACCGCTGCCCGAGCCGGCTCCCACAACAGCGGCCATAGGCAATCTTCTGCTCGGCAAGTATTTGATTCCCTTCGAGGTAGCCTCATTGCTCTTGCTTGCAGCACTGGTTGGAGCAGTGTTGATTGTAAGACGAAGCATCGGTGGAGAATAGACATTATGCCGTACAGTCTAGCCAGCTATCTAACGGTCAGTTCTCTCCTCTTCTGCCTGGGCATGTACACAGTGTTAACTCGCAGAAATGCCATTGCCATTCTCATGGGCATTGAACTGGTTCTCAATGCAGCAGCCCTCAATTTCGTGGCCTTTTCTCGTTTTCTTCAGGCAGTAGAAAAATCTGCCCAGCTCAGTGGTCAAGTATTCACACTGTTCATCATTGCAGTGGCCGCCGCTGAAGTGGCGGTAGCCCTGGCCATTGTCCTTTCTCTCTACAGCAAGATGAAAACCATAGACGTGGAGGAGTTCAGGCAGTTGCATGGCTAGCGATTAGACAAGAAAAATCTTCATACTGGCAGGACCATGACTGTTTTCATCAATCCAAAATTTATCGGCGATTTCCTCTGGTTGATCCCTGCCCTTCCTTTAATGGGAGCCGCAGTCACTGGCTTGCTGAGAAGAAAACTCCCCCCCAGGCACATCCACATAATTGCCTGCGGCACAGTCCTGTCGGCCTTTGTGCTTTCTGCCGTGGGCTTTCTGACCCTGTTGCAAATTCCTGAACCACAGCAGCGGCTGGTGATCCAGTCTCTGTACCAGTGGATTCTCACAGTGTGGCAGCACGGCCGTTTCAGTCTGGAAGTGGCTTTTAGATTGGACCCTCTATCGGTTTCCCTCTGTCTGGTGATCACCGGCGTCGGCTTCCTCATCCATTTGTATTCAGTGGGCTACATGGCAGGCGACGAAAGCGAGGGCCGCTATTTCGCCTATCTGAACCTTTTCACCTTCGCCATGCTCCTTCTGGTTCTGGGAGACAACCTCTTGCTGCTTTTTGTGGGATGGGAAGGTGTGGGACTCTGTTCTTATCTCCTCATTGGCTTCTGGTTCACCGATCTGGAAAAGGCCAGAGCAGGAATGAAGGCCTTCATCGTCAACCGGGTGGGGGATTTCGGTTTCTTTGTGGGCCTGATGCTTCTTTTCTGGGCCCTGTTCGACAAGAGCGGCGGCCTGGTAACCGGTATGCGCTTTTCAGAACTCCAGGAATGCCTGGTATTGCTGAAATCTGCCCAGCCAATAATGGGAATTTCCCTGGTCACCTGGGTGGCCCTGCTGCTGTTCATCGGTGCCACCGGCAAATCGGCCCAGATTCCACTCTATATCTGGCTTCCAGATGCCATGGCGGGTCCAACCCCAGTGAGCGCCTTCATTCATGCAGCCACCATGGTCACAGCAGGCGTCTATATGATTGCCCGCCTCCACTTTCTCTACTCAGCCGCACCTGCAGCCCTTGCTCTCATTGCGGTATTAGGAGCTGCCACAGCACTCTATGCAGCTACCATCGCCCTGACCCAAGACGACATCAAACGAGTGCTCGCCTACTCCACTATCAGTCAACTGGGTTACATGTTCCTTGCCGAAGGTGTCGGCGCCTTCACCACTGGCATTTTTCATCTGATAACCCACGCCTTTTTCAAGGCCTTGCTGTTTCTAGGGGCTGGCAGCGTCATCCATGCGGTGCATGACAACGACATGAGAAAAATGGGCGGCCTCAACCGTTATATGCCCGTCACCTACCTGACGTTTATGACTGCCTTTTTGGCCATATCTGGAATTCCACCATTTTCCGGCTTTGTCAGCAAAGACGAAATCCTCTGGGCTGCCTTCACCAGTAGTCTACCGCTGCCCTGGCTGGGCCCGATTCTCTGGCTGGCAGCTCTTCTGACAGCGGGGCTTACTGCCCTCTATATGACCAGGCTGATCTGTCTCACCTTTATGGGAAGGTTTCGCGGCAGTAGGGAGCAGGAAAATAAACTGCACGAATCTCCCCCGGTAATGACGGTCCCCCTGGTGGTACTGGCAGTACTGTCGCTATCTGGCGGCA
This sequence comes from Deltaproteobacteria bacterium, assembly GCA_019309045.1. NCBI lineage: Bacteria > Pseudomonadati > Myxococcota > Myxococcia > Deltaproteobacteria bacterium. The sequence continues at coordinate 106,985 of JAFDGZ010000021.1, forward strand.
TCATAGGCCTGCCAGCATTCACTCATCTGCCTAACTTGCTGGCCGATTTTCTTGCTCCCACACTGGGGGCCCTACCAGTGGGAAGCGAAGGTGCTCACAGTGCAGCTCTGGAAGTTCTCTTGCTGGTTATCTCCACAGCAGTGGCAATAGCAGGCATTGCGGCTGGCTGGTATCTTTATGTAAGACAGCCCCAGCTGCCGGAACGGTTGGCCCAGCGTTTCTCTCAGACGTATCGGTTGCTCCTCAACAAATATTATGTGGACGAGATATACCAGGCAGCATTCGTTCGTCCTCTGCTGAAGCTTGTGGCATTCAGCGGCCATTTTGACCTGCGAGTCATCGACGGCGCAGTCAACTTGACATCTCTGCTTACCAGAAAATTCTCTTTTGTCGTTGGCTTTGAGGATTGGCGTATTGTCGACGGTCTGGTCAATGGCATTGCAGACATTGTCAAGAGATGGGGCGCCAGATTGGAGCGTCTGCAGAGCGGCAAGGTTCAACACTATTTGTACTCGGTAGTACTCGGCCTTTTCGTGCTCTGCGTGTTTGTCCTGCTGGTGTAACAGCAGGGGCAGCGATTTTCAAGTCTCTGGAGAACAGAGCAGCATGACTCTACTCTAGTCAGCAGCTACAGGAGGTCCACTCCATGATTCCTGCAAACCTCTTGACGTGGATCATTTTCTTTCCTCTGCTGGGAGCCTGTCTCATCATGGCTGTGCCGAGGAGATATCCAAGCCTGATGAAAGTCATTGCCCTGGCTGCCACCATTCCCCCTCTCTTTTGGGCAGGTTATCTGTACCTGCAGTTCGATAGGTGGAACAGTGGCTTTCAATACGTGGAAAAGCTACCCTGGATCAAGGCCTCCAATATTTTCTACTACGTGGGCATAGATGGCATCAGCATTCCAATGGTGTTGCTCACGGCGCTGCTCTGTTTCCTCTGCGTTATTGCTTCATGGAACATAACTGAATACCTGCGGGGATATTTTGCCCTCTTCCTGTTGCTGGACACCAGCATGATGGGAGTATTCTGCGCTCTCGACTTCTTCCTCTTCTACGTTTTCTGGGAGCTGATGCTGCTCCCCATGTACTTCCTCATTGGCGTCTGGGGTGGGCCGAGAAAGGAATACGCCGCAATTAAATTCTTCCTCTTCACTCTGGTGGGCAGCGTCCTGATGCTGATTGTCATGCTGGTTTTCTATTTTGGTTCCGTGGATCCCAGCACTGGATTGCACACCTTCGATCTTACCGTTCTAATGAATCAAAGCGCCCATTTTTCATTGCTGCGAAATCATACGATACGCTGGTTGTGCTATCTTGCCCTTCTGCTTGGTTTTGCCATCAAAATCCCTGTAGTGCCATTCCATACCTGGCTGCCCGATGCCCATGTGGAAGCCCCCACCGCCATCAGCGTCATACTTGCCGGAGTTCTCCTCAAGATGGGCGCCTACGGCATTCTGCGTATTTCCTATCCCCTGCTTCCTGAGATGGCTGCTGCCTTTGCTCCGTATGTGGCGTGTCTGGGTCTCGTAAGCATCATCTATGGAGCCCTGTGTGCCATGGCCCAGAATGATTTAAAAAAACTCATTGCCTACTCCAGCATCAGCCACATGGGCTTCGTAGTACTGGGCATGTCCGTATTTACCAATACCACCGCCATCTATGGCGCAGTGCTGCAAATGTTCAACCATGGCACCGTTACTGCCATGCTCTTTTTGCTCGTAGGGGTAATCTACGACCGAGCCCACCATCGCGATATTGACCGCTTTGGTGGTCTGGCCAAGAGCATGCCCATATATGCTGGCTACACCGGCCTGGCATTCTTTGCCGCCCTGGGGCTGCCGGGCCTTTCCAGCTTTATAAGCGAGGCCCTTGTGCTGATCGGCTCTTTCCAGGAGTACAAGATGGTTACCATTACCGCAACCAGCGGCATAATTCTCACCGCTGCCTACTTCCTCTGGACGATGCAGCGGGTTTTCCTCGGGCCAGTGCAGAAGCGATATATATCACTGCCGGAAATCAGTTTTCGAGAAGCCTTCGTGCTGACGCCTCTTGCACTGATTGTGATTGTCCTCGGTTTTTATCCCATGCCGATTCTTGATTTGATAGGCACCACCTTGCAGCACACTGTGGCCATGGTTGCACCCTAGCTCACATATGTGCTGCACTGGCAAGGAAAAAATAGAAACGTCTCCTGTGGTAGGTGTGAAAAGAGACTATGATTCCTGCAACCTTCATCCAGAGCAACCTCCAGGGACTGTCATTCTTTGGCCCCGAGCTTATCTTGACGCTGGCCATTTTGATCCTGCTGGTTCTCGGCATTGTGCTCCCCTTCTGGCGCTATCGTCTGTTGTATACGCTTGTCGGTATAACAGCCCTGGCTGCTTCCCTGCTTCCCCTTTTCTGGCTGCATCCCCCTGCTGCAGGACTACCCTACCTGTCAGAACTGTTCGTCTGGGACTGGCTCACATTTTTCTTCAGGCCTTTTTTTGTGGTGGCTGCTGCCTTTACCATTCTCCTCAGTCAGGCAAGTCTGGAAATCGAAAAGGAAACTTACAGCGAGTGCGTTCTGCTGGTGCTGGCAGTTACTGCAGGCATGATGCTGCTGGTAGCTGCAACTGATTTGTTGATGATCTACCTCGCCTTTGAAACCATGGGTATCTTGAGCTATGTCCTGGTGGGCATCAGGGCAAAAGACAGCCGCAGTGGTGAAGCAGCTCTCAAATATGTCCTTTATGGCGCCTTTACATCTGGTACCATGCTCTTCGGCTTCTCTCTGGTCTTTGGTCTTGTCGGCAGTACCAGTCTGGCACAAATCAGCTCGCATATGGCGGCAGCAGCGCAGAATTCCGCCGATCATCTGCTGCTGGTGCTGGTGCTGTTGTTCTTCCTTGCCGGTTTGCTCTTCAAGACCGCAGCCTTTCCATTTCATTTCTGGTGTCCGGACGTCTACGAGGGTGCTCCGACTCCCATCACTGCCTTTCTCAGTGTCGGCCCCAAGGCTGCTGGCTTCGCGCTGTTTTTGAGATTTTTTTATCCTATGTTCACCAGCGACCAGGGCCACGGCCTCTATAAAGCGCTTGCTGGTTTGCAGTGGCCGGCAGTTCTGGCGTTGATCTCCGCTATAACCATGACCCTGGGGAATCTAGCTGCCCTCAGACAGAACAACCTGAAGCGACTCCTGGCCTACTCCAGCATTGCTCACGCAGGTTATCTCTTTATGGGAATTGTATGTCTTACTGGGCAGGGACTGAGATCGGTAGTGTTCTACCTGGTTGTCTACCTGTTTATGAACCTGGGTGCCTTTGCAGTTGTGACTGTAGTGGCTGGTGCTGGAGGCAGCGAAGAGATCAATTCCTACCGGGGGCTGGCCAGCAAAGCGCCTTTTACTTGCGTGGCCATGGCCATATTTCTCTTTTCACTGGTTGGCCTGCCGCCTTTCGCAGGGTTTATCGGCAAAGTGTACCTGTTTGCCGCGGTTATCTCTGAACAGATCTACTGGCTGGCAGTGGTAGCCGCAGTCAATACTGTCATTTCACTTTACTACTATCTGCGCATCGTCAAAGCGATGTTTCTGGAGACTTCGCCGGGGGGCATACAGATCTCAGTGCCCCTGAGCTTTCGACTGCTTCTGGCAAGCCTGTTGATTCCCACCCTCGGCCTTGGTCTCTACTGGCAGCCTCTAGCTACTGTAATTGCTTCCATGTTCTGAATCGCCACAAGAAGAATCCGGCCCTGCCACATGGCTTGTCCTCTCTAAATCTTGTGCTATAATATATACGTCTTTAATAGGAATAACGAACAACCCTCTGTTATTCTTGACCTAGAGAGGGTTTTTTATGGCTCTCTTTCTCTGTGTTGGGGCCCTGCTGTATTGTGCAACAGCAGGTAGACTGCCTGCGGGCCGGAAGGCCACTGCTTGTCGAGAGCCTGCTTCACTGTTTTCTCAGACAATGCCGGGGCAAACTCCGGCCGCCAAGCATGGCATGTCCAACTGACAATAATACTAAAGAGGTATGAGAATACCATGTTCAACGCTGTCCTGGTCTCTGTCGCTCTTGTGATTTTTCTTGGTGGCATGCTGTACAAGGTCTCGACCTGGTTTCGCTACACCATAGGACACCATGTGGAGCATATATCTCCCTACCGAAGAGCTGCTGCTGCCTGCAAGGGAATTGCCCGTACGCTACTGAGCA